>JAYRXP010000182.1:0-3371 GCA_041917395.1 Paludibacter sp. | reverse complement strand
CAGGCTGTGTTAAACGGCCATTACCATCGCAATGCTGTGCTCAACTACGATGGTATTCCGGGCATTGTTAACCGTTCAACGCTTCGCGGCTCCGAAACAAAAGGCGGATATTCCATTTATACCGTATCCGATTCGCTGTCGGTTGCCGAAAAATTAACGGGAATTGAAGAGCGCGAATGGCTTTCAGTTCCTCTGGAGCAAAAAATTTATGATAAACCCGATTATTCGCTTCGAAAATAACTATAATTGATAATTCAGACGAAAATGATTTTAACTGCAATAGCCGAACATATTGGCGTAAAAGGCAACTTTCCCTCCGTGGATATCAAATGGTTGCTTACCGACAGCCGCACTATGTCTTTCCCAACCGAAAGTATCTTTTTTGCAATCAAAACAAACCGCAACAACGGTCATCAGTTTATCAGTGAACTGTACCGGCAACAGTTAAGATACTTTGTGGTAAGCGAAATGCTTCCCGAATTTTCGGAAATGACTGAAGCCATATTTCTGAAAGTGGATAACACCTTAAATGCACTTCAACAACTTGCCATAGCCCATCGAAGTCAGTTTAATGTGCCTGTTATCGGCATTACGGGAAGTAACGGAAAAACGGTGGTTAAAGAATGGTTGTATCAGTTGTTGCACAACGATTACAGAATTACCCGTTCACCACGCAGCTACAATTCGCAGATTGGTGTACCACTGTCGGTGTGGGGAATGAATGAAAACACAGAACTGGCAATTTTCGAAGCAGGCATTTCACAGCCTGACGAAATGGAAAAGCTGCAACCCGTTATTAACCCGACAACAGGAATTTTTACCAATCTGGGCGATGCTCATCAGGAAAACTTTAGTAGTTTAAAGCAAAAGTGCGCCGAAAAAATCAAACTGTTCAAAAATGCCGAAACAATAATTTACAATTCGGACAATAAAGTGGTAGATATCTCGATTGCCCAGTCCGGCTTCAGGGGAAAGCTCTTCAGTTGGGGTAAAAGCAGTTCAGCAACCATGAAAGTCAGTAAAATTGACAAACTCGCAGGAACTTCAATCGCAAAGATAAATTATCAGAGTGCTGATTTTGAGATAAAAATACCATTCAACGACGATGCCTCTATCGAAAATGCGTTGCATTGCGTTGCCACATTACTACACTTGGGTTTCG
Source organism: Paludibacter sp. (assembly GCA_041917395.1). Lineage (GTDB taxonomy): Bacteria > Bacteroidota > Bacteroidia > Bacteroidales > Paludibacteraceae > Paludibacter. The sequence goes on along the minus strand of JAYRXP010000182.1, from coordinate 2,209 downwards.
ACAATAAAAAAATTGCAACAAAAATTCTGCAACTCGAATCGGTTGCCATGCGACTTGAAGTAAAAGAAGGCATTCGTAACTGTTTGATAATAAACGATAGTTACAATTCCGATTTAAACTCGCTAAGCATTGCACTCGATTTCTTAAACCAGCAATCCACTGCCTCACAGCCCAAACGCACACTGATATTATCCGACATTTTACAAAGCGGACAAGTCGGAAGCGATTTGTACAGCACGGTTTCGGATCTTATTCGGAATAAAGAAATTCATCGTTTTATAGGTATTGGCAATGAACTGTTGCTTCATGCTGAAAAATTCACACTTCCTGAAAGTGCATTTTTCAGCGATACCGAAAGTTTTCTTAAATCGCCGTTGATTCACGAACTTCAGAACGAAGTAATTCTGCTGAAGGGATCGCGCGCCTTCCAGTTCGAGATTATAAGTGAGAAACTGGAACTTATTGCCCACGAAACAACGCTGGAGGTAAATCTGAATGCACTGGTAAGCAATCTGAATTATTTCCGGTCGAAACTTTGTCCCGAAACAAAAGTGATGTGCATGGTAAAAGCTTTTGCTTATGGCAGTGGCGCCGTGGAAGTGGCACGAACACTTCAGCACCACCGGTGCGACTATCTGGCCGTAGCCGTGGCCGACGAAGGAGCCGAACTGCGCCGCGAAGGCATCCGGATTCCGATAGCTGTCATGAACCCCGAACAGGGTAGTTTCGGACTGATTTTCGACAATAACCTGGAACCCGAAATTTACAGTTTCCGACTGCTGCAACTTTTTATTCAGGCTGCCGAAAAACAGGGAATTACCAACTACCCTATTCATATTAAAATTGACAGCGGTATGCACCGTCTTGGCTTCGAACTGGCTGATATAGATCGTCTCACCGAGATACTTCGCAATCAGCAACAGGTTATTGTGCGCTCCGTTTTTTCGCATCTGGCAGGCGCCGACGAGCAAAAATTCGATTCGTTTACCAACCAGCAGATTAGTGTTTTCCAGCAATGTGCCGACAAAATTCAACAAGCCTTTACACATCATATTATGCGCCACATTCTGAATTCAGCCGGAGCTGAACGATTCCCCGAATTTCAGTTCGACATGGTGCGAATCGGTATCGGACATTATGGAATAAGTGCCGTGCCCGAAGTTACGCTACAGCAGGTTTGCACATTGAAAACCATTATTTTACAAATAAAAACCATCAAAGCCGGCGAAACAGTGGGTTATAGCCGTAAGGGAATTGTAGACCGCGAAAAACGAATTGCAATTTTACCCATCGGCTATGCGGATGGATTCGACCGCAAGCTAAGCAACGGCGTGGGCGAAGTACTGATCAATGGAAAACGGGCAAAAGTGATCGGAAATGTTTCGATGGATTTGATAACCGTCGACATCACAGATATTGACGCAAACGAAGGAGATAAAGTGGAAGTTTTCGGCGAAAATCTGACCATTTCGGAAGTTGCAGGCTGGCTCAAAACCATACCCTACGAAATCCTTACAAGCGTTTCGCGACGGGTAAAACGGGTATATTTTCAGGAATAAAAATCAGTAGCAAAAATTAGTATCGAAAAAGACTTCAAATGGTTTTAGCTCTGATTGAAAATTCAAACAAATCGCAATATATGGAGGCGAGTGCGTCTTCGCTGGCGCTTTTGCTCGGCAAGGAATATAAAACGACAAGTCTGGAGGCTGCGTTGAATGATTTGACCGGGTATTGCGAAGATAATGACGCGTCGTTTCTGTTTATTCAGCTCACCGAAAACAACTCACGCAAAATTCAAAAGTTGCTCAATGCCTGTCGTGATTTACGAATCCCATACCTGTTTTTCAAAGATAGTTTTGGAAAACTCCGAACTGAAAAAATACTTGTTCCTGTTAATTTTCTGGAAGAAGAAATTGAAAAAGCTCAATTTGCAAGTGCGTTCGGGCGTTTTTGCAAATCGGAAATTGTACTGCTCCAAGCCAATGATTACGGAACAAAAGCAGCCACAACCACAATCCGAATGAAAGAACTTTTTGATAAATTCGAACTTAAAACAACGATTAACAAAGCAAAGGCTGACAGCTTTAAAGTCGACGACGAAGCTGTGAATAAAGCTATTGAAGGCGGCTCAGGACTTGTTATAATTACAGCGTCGCGCGAATATGGTCTCGATGATATATTGTTCGGTCCCAAAGAAAGGCATCTCATT
>JAYRXP010000181.1:0-7919 GCA_041917395.1 Paludibacter sp. | reverse complement strand
TTGGTAGCCAGATAACGTTCGGAATATTGGTAATATATGCCCGGTTTGCGTGTTGTTTTTTCCAACTCCAGCTGAATACAAACTTCCGATTTGGGAAGCGAGTAAATAACAGCCGGCTGGTTTTCGGTTAGCGAAAATTCCTGCGCGCTCAGGCTGAAACTACAATATAAAACAGCTACAAAAAACTGAATTTTCTTCATTACAAAATATCCTTATAACTTTTTTGATTCTATCACTTATTTCTTCTTTCCCTTTTTGGCAAATCCTTTTTTCTTAACGCCAGCATCGGGTTGTGCTGCCATTAGCTCCTGACATTTTTCGAGTGTCAGCGATTCGGCTGCTATGCCTTTCGGAATTTTATAATTTACCTTGTTGCAGGTAAAGTACGGACCGAAACGTCCGTTGAGCACCTGAATTTCATTGCTTTCGCCCAAAGTCATTATCAGTCGGTTTTTCTCTTCTTCACGTTTATCTTCGATAATTTCTACAGCACGCTCAGCGGTTATGCTCATGGGGTCTTCCTCTTTGGGTAGCGAATAAAAGGCTGCATCGTGACGAATATATGGACCGAAACGGCCAATGGCTACGGTCATAACCTTACCTTCAAATTCGCCCAACTGACGTGGAAGCTTAAACAGTTCCAACGCATCTTCGAGTGTTATGCTTTCGATGGACTGTTCCTTGCGAAGCGATGCAAATACCGGTTTTTCTTCTTCTTCCGAAGTGCCAATCTGAGCCAGCGGGCCAAATTTGCCAATTTTAACCGAAAGCTGACGACCGCTAACAGGGTCGGTTCCCAAAATTCGTTCACCAACCTGACGTTCCGAGTTTTTCATGGTGTCTTCCACAATCGGATGGAATTTTTTGTAGAACTTATCAATTGATTTGGTCCACTTCACTTTTCCATCTGCAATGTAGTCGAATTCTTTTTCAACATCGGCTGTAAAGTTATAGCTCAGAATGTCCGGAAAGTATTCGGTCAGGAAGTCGGTAACAACGATTCCTATATCAGTTGGGAATAGTTTTGATTTTTCGGCTCCCGTATTTTCCGATTTGATTTGGTCGGATATTTTATCGCTTTTTAATTTTAATAGATTGAAATCGCGTTTCTCGGCCTGACGGTCGCCTTTTTCCACATACGTACGGTTTTGGATGGTGGAAATGGTTGGTGCGTAAGTCGATGGACGTCCGATACCGAGTTCTTCGAGTTTGCGAACCAGACTGGCTTCGCTGTAGCGCGGAGGCTTTTGTGTGAAACGTTCCTGAGCAGTTATTTCAATATACGACAGCTTTTCACCTTCTTTCAGTGCCGGTAGTAACGATTCGTTTTCGGCATCCGATTCATCGTCGGTCGATTCGAGGTAAACTTTCAGGAAACCATCGAATACGATAACCTCGCCCGAAGCAACAAACTGATACTCGCTGCCCGATACCGTAATATTAATAGTCGTTTTTTCGAGTTCTGCATCAGCCATTTGCGAGGCTATGGTGCGTTTCCAGATAAGTTCGTACAATTTCTTTTCCTGCGCTGTACCTTCCACTGTGTGCGCATTCATGTAAGTAGGGCGAATGGCCTCGTGCGCTTCCTGTGCGCCGTTGGTTTTGGTGCTGAACTTACGTGTATGTACATATTTTTGTCCGGCCATACTAATAATTTCGGCCTTCGACGTGTTAATTGCCAGCGACGACAGGTTTACAGAGTCGGTACGCATGTAGGTTATATTTCCCGATTCGTATAAGCGCTGAGCCACCATCATGGTTTGAGCCACCGAGAAACCCAGTTTGCGGGCAGCTTCCTGTTGCAATGTGGAGGTGGTGAAAGGCGGTGCCGGCGATTTTTTTGTTGGTCGGGTTGTAATGCTGTCGATACCAAAGCTGGCACTTTTGCATTTTTCCAGAAAAGCAACTGCATCTTTCTTGTCGGAGAAGCGTTGCTGTAAATCTGCTTTCAACTCAACCTGCTGACCGTTTACGTCGGTAGTTTTGAAAATTGCCGATACTTTGTAAGCGCTTTCGGCTACAAACTGATTAATTTCGCGCTCACGTTCCACAATAAGGCGTACAGCCACCGACTGAACACGACCTGCCGAGAGTGAAGGTTTCACTTTGCGCCAGAGTACGGGCGAAAGTTCGAAACCCACAATGCGGTCGAGTACGCGGCGGGCCTGCTGTGCATCCACCAGATTTATATCAATTGCCCTCGGATGTTCGATAGCGTTCAGAATTGCATCTTTTGTAATTTCGTGAAAAACAATACGTTTTGTGTTGTTATCTTTCAGCTTTAGCTCGTCGTACAGGTGCCATGCAATGGCTTCTCCCTCGCGGTCCTCATCGGAAGCGAGCCAGATAATCTCAGCAGCTTTGGTTGCTTTTTTCAGTTCCGACACTACTTTTTTCTTATCAGTCGAAACAATGTATTCGGGCTTATAATTATTCTCGAAGTCAATACCAATGCCTTTTTCGGCCAAATCGCGAATATGTCCGAAGCTGGACATTACATGATAATCATTTCCCAGAAATTTTTCGATCGTTTTAGCTTTTGCAGGAGACTCTACTATGACAAGATTTTTTGACATATTTCGGTGTGTTAGGTGAGTTTATTCTCAAATAAGCTGCAAAATAACAAAAATTGAGAGGTACAAACCAAATTTTCAGCGTATTATTTTTATTTTTTATTGTTTTATAGGCATTTCCATACTCTATATTTCATTTATAATCCGAATAATTCCGGTAATGATTTCAATTTTTTTTACATTTTCTCATTTTTTATCCTGATTATTTTGCTAATTCAAAAAAAAATTGTTGTTTTGTATTTAAATAATACCAAAAGGTGTTATTTAAATATCAATAACAAATTACAAAACATAGATTCGGAAAGATGAATTTTTCAGCCACAACAGAATATGCACTGCGAATAATGAGCTACATGGCATTAGACAGTACTAAACTATACACAACTAACGAGCTTTTTGATAAATTAAATATCCCATTCAGATACCTGCGTAAACAAATGCTTTTTCTTCAAAAAAAAGGATTATTGGTGAGTGTACAAGGAAAACAGGGTGGATATCAGATTGCCCGCAGTTTGGATGAAGTTTCGTTGATGGATATTATAAATGCAACTGATCCGATCGAAATAGAAAACAAGTGTTTTTTCGGTTTTCAGAGTTGTCCGTTAAGTAATACATGTTCGATGCACGATCGTTGGGGCGAAATAAGAGATAAAACGATTGATATGCTTACGAATACAACTTTAAACGACCTTCGGTCGGAGAATAATCCGTTATTGCTTTCTTTAAAATAATACAAACTTTTAAAACTAATTATTATGGTCGATTCACAAGTTGTCCTTTGGGGACAAACCATTGCATACACTTGTTATGCATTGTCAATTATGGCTTTAATGGCATGGTTTGGGTATAAAATAACCCGACCCGGCGATGCCTACAAAGCACCGAACAAACTTTTTTATTCAATTGTCTCTGTCTTAATTGTGGCCGGAGTGTCGTTACACATTATTACGTACAACACCATTCCTTGGGCACCAATGGACATTAATCGTGCTGATATTAAAGCAGATGTGGAATTTGAAATTAATGTTGCAAATCATGAATTTCAATTGCCAGCCGAAAAATTAATGATTAAAGTAGGGCAAAAAGCATTATTCAAGGTTACATCGAGCGATTTAACTTATGGTTTTGGATTATTCCGTAAAGATAATTCTATGCTGTTTCAGATGCAGGTTGTGCCGGGTCACATGAATGACATTCTCTGGCAATTTGATAAACCGGGAGTTTACTCGATTCGTTCCACCGAATATTCGGGACCAAAGGGAGCTCAAATGATTATTGAGAATGCTGTAGAAGTAGTTGAATGATAAATTGTTAAACGTATAAAAAATAAAATTATGAAATTCATAAACACAATATGGAACGGAGAAGATGGCTTGTTTAAGCCTGCAGGTCTTACTCCGATGCAAAAACTTATTTTACGATTTGTAGTTGTTTCGCTGGTGTATTATTTGTTCGCCCTTGTAGAGGGTATGATGATGCGTGTATTTCAGGTTGATCCCAGCATTATGCCTGCCGATCAGTATTTTGGCATATTAACCGCTCATCCGCTGGTTGGTATTTTCGGTTCTACTTATTCGTTGGTATTTGGTGCATTTTTGTTTTTAGTTCCTTATTTAATGAAAAAACCACTTTGGAGCTTTAAACTTGGAAACTGGACTTACATTCTGATTGCTGTAGGAACAATGACATTTTGGTTGGCTGGTTTTCTGACGCATTATTCGCCGCTTTACACACTTTACTGGCCTTTACCAGCCGATTTTACACAGTTTAGTCCGCTTGGTGGTGCATTTTTTATTTTAGGTATTGCGCTTGTAATGGTTGGAACTGTATTTTTTGTAATTAATATTTTTGCCACCATCACTTACACGCCCGAAGGTTGGGAAAAACAGAACGGTAAGAAATTATTGGGCTCGGCTTTGGGTATTGATAGTGTGAAAAATATTTTTCGTAAAAAAGCAAATCGTACCGAACCGTTGGTTTCGCTTCCTGTAGCTGCTGTAGCGCGTGGTACTGTGGATGTGGCATTAAATGCCGGAATTATTTTGTTTACCGGTGTGCTGATTTTGGTGTACATGGTGGGTCATTTAATTGGCTTTGATTTGAAAAACACAGCTGTAGATGCACTTTTGTACAAAAACTGGTTTTGGTGGGGACTCGACCTTATTGCCGATGGCTTAGTACTTATTTTTGTGGCAGGTACCTGGTATTTGCTGGCAATGCTTATTACCAGAAAAGATTTATTTATGGCTAATATAGCCCGCGTTGCCTTGCTCGTGGAGTTGGTTGTTTCGTGGACGGTTTGGTCGCACCACTTAATGTCGGATCAGGCACAACCGGGAATTTTGAAAATACTTTCGGGCGAACTGGTAACAGCTTTCGAACTTATTACGCAGGGACTTGCTTTTGTAATCACACTTGTAACGCTTTGGAGTGCTCGTCCGCTGAAAATGACAAATCCGTTGAAATTCTTATTGGGTGGACTTTTAGGATTCGGACTGGCTGTACCAGCCGGAATTATGCAAGCCGACATAGGTTTGAATCGTATTTTGCACAATACACAATGGATTGTTGGTCCTCATGTGCATGTGGCTGTATTGGTTGGACTTACAATGACTTTGTATTCAGCTGTTTATATTCTATTTCCCATTGTAACAAATGGTGTAAAACTATACAGTCAGAAGTTGGCTAATGTGCATTTTTGGTGTCATTTGCTGGGTGGAATAGGCATGGGCGCATTTATGGGCATGGCCGGACTGAACGGTATGCTTCGCCGTACAATTTATTATAATGGTGAATTTAACTGGTATATGGTTTTAGCTGCGTTGTCGGGCGCATTGATGCTGATTGCATTTTTGGCATTCTTCTACAATATTGTTATGAGTTTAGGCTTAAATGGTGTAATTCAGATTTTTACACCTTCGAAACTGGATGTAAAACACATTGTTCCTGAAGAAAAGGCTTAATTGCGAACTAAATTTCATCTCAAAAACGGCTATTCGAATTACATCGAGTAGCCGTTTTTTTACATCGGTGGTTGTGCATTGCTTTTGCAATCATTATCTTTGCATTCAATTTTAAAATCCGAAACTTGTATGTCAAAAAACACCTCAATATTAGTCGTTTTAATTGCAATCTGCTTTGCAGCATGCACTAACAAACCTGCTCAAACCAACACATCCACTGCCGATAGTACTTATTTAACTTCGGACAGTTTACAAGTTGTAGGCGAAAATCCAGAAATAACTGCTTACCGCAATTATCTGAATACGCTCGACAGTACAAAAGCCGAATCGGCTACACTGGCTCTGAATGAGTTTAAACGTGCTTTTGGTGGTAAATCTGCCGGACTGTGCGACTCGGCTTACAACGTGTTGCAAACACTTATCGATACGGTGGAACTGAAACTGAACGAGAAGTTTCAGGAAGATACTACCGATTATTCAGCGTTGTACACCGGCGCGAAAATGCCCGAAAAGGTAGTGAAGGCGCAGAAAGCGTTGCAGAAAGATGGATTCAGATTCGGTACCTCCGAAGGGACAGTATATATAGAGCAGGACAGGAGCTATGTTACCAAAAACCTGCTGACAATGTTCAGTGCGCCCATGCAGGCTTATTTGTTGCAGATTGAAAAAGAAAACAGCGAAGGATTTATGGACGATGCCGCCATTGTTATTTCGCCCCGCGTACATGTGGAGCGTATTATGTGGTACGAAAAATTTATTGCCGCAAATCCGGGCTTTGTGTTGCTTAAAAATTGCAAAGACTACAAAAAAGCGTATCTAACCTATCTGCTTACGGGTATTGATAACACCACTTTGTACGAAAATGAGGAAGAGATGAAACTCTCGCCCTATTTTGTACAGGCTTATAAATACCTGCTCAAAACTTACCCCGACAGCGAAACAGCCGCTTTGCTTTTGCCTTACAAACAAGCCATTGAACAAAAGCAGAAATCAGTTGTTGATGAATTGCTAAAGAAATACGTGATTAAAGGGATGATTTTTAGTAAGGGAATTTGATAATGCATAATTGATAATTCATAATGGATAATTGAAAATTGATAATGCAGAATTTGATTATCAAATCATCACATTAACACAACTTGTCCCGATCTATCGGGATCACCAAATCAACACATTATCACATCACCAAATCAACACATTATCACATCATCACATCATCAAATCACCACATCAACCAAATGAACTCAACCAAAAATATATTCAAAATAACCTATCCCATTTTTCTGACGCTGGTGGCGCAAAACGTGGTGAATCTGACCGATACTGCGTTTTTGGGTCGGGTGAGCGAGGTAGCGTTGGGAGCATCGGCCATTGCTGGTGTGTTTTTCTTTGCCATTTACGTTATCGGGTTTGGCTTTAGTCAGGGAGCGCAGATACTTATCGGGCGGCGCAACGGCGAACAGAATTACAATCAGATAGGCCCTGTTTTCAACAACGGGATGGTGTTTATCATTGTTCTTTCGTTGTTTTTCTTCCTGCTCACTTATTTCGGCAATGCCTATATGCTTAAGGTTATGGTTAGTTCGCCCGAAATTTATCGCGGAGCACTCGAATACCTCGACTGGCGCATCTATGGTTTCTTTTTTGCATTTGCCAACACCATGTTTCGCGCGTTTTACGTGGGCATTACCCAAACACGCATACTTACCGTGTCGGCTGTTATTACCACCGTAACCAATATTGTTCTCGATTATATCCTTATTTTCGGACATTATGGTTTCCCCGAAATGGGTATAGGTGGTGCTGCGCTGGCTTCGGCAATTGCCGAGGCAGCCTCGACCGTATACCTGCTTATTTATACCATTAGCAATAAGGAACTGAAAAAATACGAACTCTTCCACCGCATTGCGCTCGACTTTAAAGCCATTGGTCAGATTCTCAGCCTGTCGGTATTTATTATGTTTCAGTTTTTTATTTCCATCTCTACCTGGTTTGTGTTTTTCCTGTTTATCGAACGGATGGGCGAACGACCACTGGCCGTAACCAATATAGGCCGAAGCATGTACATTTTTTTAATGATACCCGCGCAGGCACTTTCCACCACTGCCGGCACGCTTGTGAGTAACCTGATTGGTGCCGGACAAACAGCTGAGGTAATCCGCACTACCAACAAAATTATTCGCATTGCAATGCTTGTAGCCGCGCCGTTTCTGGTATTTACATTTTTCTTTCCCCATCTGTTTGCGCATATCTATACCGACGATCACGGTCTGATAGCAGCTTCCATACCAGTTATTAAAGTGGTGTCGGTAGCCGTTGCGTTCTTTGCCCTTGGCAATGTCGTAGTCAATTCCGTGTCGGGCACCGGCAATACCAAAACCGC
>JAYRXP010000180.1:0-3377 GCA_041917395.1 Paludibacter sp. | reverse complement strand
ACATTGCGCCAATACTGATTAGCTTCGGGACTTACCAGTGCTTTATCGTTTTTCGGATCCATGTAGCGCAGGTAATAAGCCGACGAACCGGCAAAACCGGGCATGGTATTCAGCTCAAGCGGAAATCCATCTATTTCCCAGCCTTTAGCACGACCCAGCGGTGGCTCGCCTTTTTCGGTTGGTAAAAATTTATCCACCTCGGGCAATTCAAGCGGAAGTCGACTTTCGTCAAGCATATATGGTAATCCTTCTTTGTAATAAACAGGAAATGGCTCGCCCCAGTAACGCTGGCGACTGAAAATGGCATCGCGCAGGCGGTAGTTTACCTTCACCCGTCCGATTTCATTTTCCGAAATGTATTTTTTTGCTGCTGCAATGGCTTCTTTCACGGTGAGTCCGTTCAGAAAACCGGAATTCATCATAATTCCTTCTTTGGCATCAAAACTCTCCTCGCTCACATCGCAACCTTCGATAAGCGGAATGATGGGCAAATCAAAATGTTTTGCAAAAGCATAATCGCGACTATCATGTGCCGGTACAGCCATAATGGCTCCGGTTCCGTAACCCGCCAACACATAATCGGAAATCCACACCGGAATTTCAGTTCCGCTCACCGGATTGATAGCATACGAACCTGAGAATACACCCGTAACACGTCGGTCGGCAATGCGCTCACGCTCGGTACGTTTTTTTGTGGCAGCAATATATGCCTCTACATCAGCGGCTTGTTCCGGAGTGGTACAAAGTTTCACATAATCACTTTCGGGTGCCAGCACCATAAAAGTAACACCGTAAATGGTATCGGCGCGGGTAGTAAATACAGTCAAAACCTCTCCCTGACCCTCTCCAAAGGAGAGGGAAACAGTACTACTTATAGGTTTTGTTGTATTAAGATTTGACGTAATTTTTTGTAATTCAAGTTTAATCTTTTCTACAACAAAATCCGGAGAATCGATAACTTCTGAATTTGAAAACCGAATAATTTTATAACCTAAATTCTCAAGAATTTCTGTTCTTGCATTATCAAGTTCAATTTGTTCCTCAGTTAAATGATAATCACCATCTACTTCAACAATTAGTTTTTGTTCCAAACATAAAAAATCAGGGATAAAAATATCAATCGGATGTTGCCGTCTGAATTTGTAGCCCGTTTTATGTGCTCTTAATAAATTCCACAAAACACTTTCAGCCTCTGTAGGCTCGCTACGCATAGCTTTTGCACGATCTATCAATAAATTCCAATTTAATTTATCTGTTGTATAAAAATTTGGAGTTAAATTATTGTCGTCTGAAAATTCAGAAAAGGTTGATTTATGCGCTTCTCCCTCTCCTCTGGAGAGGGTTGGGGAGAGGTGAAAATTCAATTCGGCTCCCTCCGAACGTCCAATCCAGTTTTTCTGTGTTTCTTTGAGCGAATCTGTCCAGTCAACAGTATCCAGTCCATCGAGCAGACGTTGTGCATAAGCCGATACGCGTAAACTCCACTGACGCATAACGCGTTGTTCTACCGGATGGCCACCACGAACCGAAACACCTTCACTCACTTCATCATTAGCCAAAACCGTACCCAAAGCCGGACACCAATTTACCTTTAAATCAGCCAGATACGCAATGCGATAGTTCAATAAAATTTCCTGTTGTTCTTTTTCCGACTTAGCAATCCATTCAGCAGCCGTAAACAACAATTCTTCGGTGCAAGTTGCAGTAATACCTGCCGAACCATTTTTTTCGAAATGTTTTACAAGCGATTCAATGGTTTGCGCTTTTTGTAGTTTTGTATCGAAATAATGATTAAACATCTGAATAAAAGCCCATTGTGTCCAATGATAATAATCGGGTTCGCAGGTGCGGATTTCACGATCCCAATCGTAACAGAAACCGATTTTATCCAACTGTTCGCGGTAACGGGCAATGTTTTGAGCCGTTGTTACAGCAGGATGCTGACCGGTTTGAATGGCATATTGCTCGGCAGGCAATCCGTAAGCATCGTAACCCATCGGGTGCAACACATTAAATCCTTTCAGGCGTTTGTAGCGACTGTAAATATCGGATGCTATGTATCCGAGCGGATGACCCACATGCAATCCGGCTCCCGAAGGATAAGGAAACATATCCAATACATAATATTTCGGTTTGTCAGGATTAATGTCGGTTCTATAAGTCCCGCTTTTTTTCCATTCAGCTTGCCACTTCTGCTCTATTTCTCTGAAATTATATTCCATTACTATAAAAATTTTCGTATAATATTATTTCTTATTTTTTTATTTGCCCCAAACCCCTAAAGGGGCTTTTAGAAAAAAGACCATTCGGTACTAATTCACATCTCCGTTAACTGACGGACTTGGGGCAGTTTTACCATCAATTTCCTTGTTTTTTACCGCCATCCTTCTTAAGTTCTGCAGGTTTTTGCTGCAACAAAGGTACAGCATTTACATCCCAGGTTTCTTCAAATTCCCAGTTGGCACGTAAGCTCAGTTTTTTTGAATAATAAAAAACCTCTTCCGGCTGTCGCCTTGTCGAAATATCACCCGTATCCCAGACTCCATTCCGGTTCGTATCCACAAAAGCACGCATATAGAAATCACCGGGCTTTAAATATTGAAACAGCGTTCCTTTTGGTTCCGCCTTTTTCGATACCATCACATTATCTTTTGTATCGAGCAACTGGAATACCAGCAGCGAATCGAACGTAGCCGGGATCAGTTTTATAGCCGAATATTCATCTAACGACTTAATTTTCACATCTGCTTTCAACAGGTTATTCGTTAAACCATAAATACTTTTCGCAGCAGCCGAATCGACCTGAACTTCGTATTGCTTTTCCGGCTCCCATTTATGGTCGACAGCATACAGCATACGCGTAGAATCGACCTGACGCCACCTGACCGGCAATTCTTTAAATGTTGAATCTATTTTTTGTCGTAACCGGATTTTTTTGACATCAATCGAGTCGAGTGGCGAATCTAATGTAAAAGTCAACGGATTGTATACATCAAAACCCGAAGACGCGTTGGTATTTATCTTGTAAAACTCCGTGACATTCGTAGTTTGCTTTTTCGCTTTGGCTTTTGGATTTACTGCAGCCTTACGCATAAACACCTGAATAGTATCTGTTTGCGAAACAAGGTGAAACAGCGAGTCGGTTTTCTGATAAGTCATTGTCATCGACAACGTATCAATCTTATAAACCGAACTGTCTTTCAGCCAATAAGTTATTGTGTCGAGCGTAGCATTTTTCTGAATAAGTACCTTGTTATTCCAATCGAAATTCAGTGGTTTAATTTCGGGTAAGTGAGCGGCAGTTGTATTAAAAAACAAGGTGAATGATTGCGACTGCTTACGCTCCGATTTCACAAAGTATTGTCGTTTTTTATTTT
>JAYRXP010000179.1:0-3807 GCA_041917395.1 Paludibacter sp. | reverse complement strand
CCCATTGCATTTCAAGCGAGTTTGTTCCAACCGGCATTACTGTGTTCAGTGCGTTCGATTTCAGACTCAGGCTAAGCATGTAATCGTTGGCAGGTAACACGTAAATGTAGTCCAGACTGGCATTGGTCGAAGTTTTTAAACGCATGGTAAGTGTCTGGTTACCTTTGCTGTCTTTTGCGATGGCTCCGTTTTGCTCAAAAAATAAGTTTGTGGTGTTTACTACTCTGTTATTGTTGGTAACAATGGTGAAACCCATATTACTTTCGGCTCCGTTGAATAAAATCAAAGGAAGCGAATCGTGTGTTTGGTATTTTTTTAATTGTGCCGAAACAATCCGTCCGCCTTTGGTCGAGATGTTCAGTTTTACCAGCTCGTTTTCGAGAACCACAGTTTTTTCTACGCCACGTGCAGCTACTTCGAATGCTCCGAATGAATCTGCCAATGATGCGGTATCCGTTGCAGTCAGTTGTTTTGTGCTGTCGGTCGGTTGTGCTGCCGGCTGATTCTTAAGTTGCGTCTGCTGCTGAGTCGATTTTGCCTGTTCTACAAGCGCTATCGAATCGTTGTATTGTTTTTGTTTGGCAAGCTCCTCTTCGCTTGGGCGGTTCATAACCGAAAACCCAATTAGTATAAGTGCAATTAATACAAATCCTAAAATCGTGTTTTTATCCATGTGTTAATGTGATGATGTGATAATGTCTTGATATGTTGATGTGATTATTTGTTGATGTGGTAATGTATTAATCATTTTATCATCACATCACCACATTATCACATCTATTTTTCTATTGCTGATTTTACAAAATTAATAAACAACGGATGCGGATTTACAACTGTACTACTGTATTCGGGGTGAAACTGAACGCCTACGTACCATTTGTGGGAGGTAAGTTCAATAATTTCAACCAAATCCGACTCCTGATTCATGCCACTGCAACACATTCCGGCTGCTTCGAATTGCGCTTTAAAAGCATTGTTAAACTCGTAACGGTGACGGTGACGTTCGCTGATATTTTCTTTTCCGTAAATTTTAAACGCCTTTGTACCACGTTTCAGCTTACATTTATAAGCTCCCAGTCGCATACTTCCGCCCAGATCGAGGATGTTTTTTTGTTCCTCCATAATGTCCACGATGTTGTACGGTGTAGCCGGGTCAATTTCGGTGCTGTTAGCATCTTTCAGTCCCAATACATTGCGTGCAAATTCGATCGACATGGTTTGCATTCCCATACAAATACCCAGGCAAGGCAAATTATTTTCACGGGCATACTTCAATGCTGCAAATTTTCCTTCCATTCCGCGTTGCCCGAAGCCCGGAGCAACAACTATGCCATCGAGTTTTGACAGTTTGCGTTCTACATTTTCGTCTGTCAGTTTGTCCGATAATATAAGTTCGAGTTTTAATTTGCGATTATTATAAGCGCTTGCATGTATCAGCGATTCTATGATAGACTTATAAGCGTCAGGTAGTTGTACGTATTTTCCAACCAGACCTATGCGAACTTCGTCTTTTGCATTTTCGAGTTTTTCAACAAAAGCTGTCCATTTTGTCATGTCAGCTTGCGGAGTTTTAGCAAGGTCGAAGCCCATTTTGGTAAGCACCACTTCATCCAGCTTTTCTTCCTGCATATTCATCGGTACGCGGTAAATCGATGGAACGTCGATCGACTGCATTACTGCCGAAGGCTCCACGTTACAGAACAGCGCCACTTTTTTACGCATTTCTACCGGTATGTTGTGTTCGGTACGCAGCACCAATATATCGGCCTGCACTCCTTGTTCCTGCAATGCTTTTACCGAGTGTTGGGTTGGCTTTGTTTTGAGTTCTTTGGCAGCTGCCAGATACGGAACATAAGTCAGGTGAACAATGAGGCAGTTTTTGCCCAGTTCCCAACGCAGCTGACGTACACTTTCGATATATGGAAGCGACTCAATATCACCTACAGTACCGCCAATTTCGGTAATTACAAAGTCGAACTCGCCCTTGCTACCAAGCAGTTTTATGTTGCGTTTAATTTCGTCGGTAATGTGCGGAATGATTTGTACAGTTTTTCCCAGAAAATCGCCGCGACGCTCTTTGTTTATAACGTTCTGATAGATACGTCCGGTGGTAACGTTATTTGCTTTGCGGGTTTCCACGCCCAAAAAACGTTCGTAATGTCCCAAATCGAGGTCAGCTTCGTGGCCATCAACGGTTACATAACATTCACCATGTTCGTAGGGATTTAAAGTTCCGGGGTCGACATTGATGTAAGGGTCTAATTTCTGATTAGTAACTCTGAACCCGCGGGCCTGTAACAATTTACCTAATGATGCCGCAATAATGCCTTTGCCGAGTGAGGAGGTTACACCACCCGTAACGAAAATGTACTTAGTATCTTTCACCTTAATTTTTTACTTAAAAACTGCTGTATAACTTTGCTGAATTTTAAGTCTGCAAATTTCGGAAAAAAAAACGAATAACGAAAACGCTTCAATTAAATAATCATTAAAAAGTCGTTTTGAGGCGTAAATGTTAGTAAATCAGAAATATAATGCTGCTCTTTAGCCCAAAATCAGCGATGAATGTGGCGGGGTACAGTTAAAAAATTTGTTTTATATCAGTCACAACAAAAAATTATTTTTGCATAGCTCTGTTTTTCAAATCGGCCGGCATTTTTTCTATCGCATACCGTAGCGCTGTGCGCGGCATAATCGACTTGTTTTTAAGTACATAATCAAACACTTCCTGCTGGTGTGCCTCACTGGCGGCTTTCAACATCCAACCATATCCTTTTTGAACTAAATCATCGTTGTCGGTTAATAATGTGTCGGCAATTTCAAAAATTTCGTTGAGAAATTTACCTTTCCGGGCAGGAATTATAAGACTTACTGCCGAAGCCCTTCGCATCCATCGGTTATCTGATTTTGCAAGTTCTTTCAACCATGTTATTTTCTCCGGAAACATAGTCACAAAATCACCAACCGTATGATTGCAGAGCGTATCACACGATGCCCAGTTGTTTACGTAGTTGTTTATCCAGTTTTCAAATATCCGATAATCATCGGGTTCGTATTTTTTGTGAATATAATACGACCAGTTGCAGGCAACAAACGACTCCTCTTTATAGCCAGATTGCCACAATGTATCACAAAGTCTGAATATACCGGCTTTTGATTCTGTTGCTACAAGCCCAAAAAGAGTTTTGCTTATTTTGTGAACGGTTGGTACTTTAACTCCGTACGCTTGTATTTTCTCTTTGAAAAAATTCTGACTGCTGGTCCGCGTTTTTTCATCAGTATTTGCCAGCAGTTCAGCCCTTACTTTTTCAATAATATTATGCATAATGAATTGATTTTTAATTGCAGATGTCAGTGAGTTTTATATTTTGTCACAAATATAAAAACAATATTTTATTAATTCGGGTATTTTTTATTTCACTCTTACAATGTTTTTCTTTCGATTGAACTTTTTATAACGATATATGTTGTAACATATAAAGTAAAGCAACAGATTAAGTCTTTTAAATTTAATCATATTAATAACCGCCGTTCAGGCACTAAAACAAAGTAAGAGTTATGGAAAAACCAGTTATTGCACAAAAAAGTCCGTATGTAATGGACATGCAGCCAGGAAGTTATTATTATTGCACCTGTGGTAAAAGCGCAAATCAACCATTTTGCGATGGATCGCACAAAGGAAGTTCGTTTGTTCCGAAAAAAGTAGAAATCACCGACATCAAGAAAGTAGCATGGTGTGGATGCAAGCATTCGGGTAATTTGCCATTTTGCGATGGTACTCACGCTAAATTATAATTGCGAGAATGG
>JAYRXP010000178.1:0-1727 GCA_041917395.1 Paludibacter sp. | reverse complement strand
GACGCGCCACAACGTCAGGAAAGAACTTTTGACAGCGAAACAACTGACAATGAGTCGAGTGAAGAATCAAAACCCAAAAGTTTTTTCGACCGGTTTAAATTGTAATGAAATCATTCGCCAGCGATAACTATTCGGGTATTCATCCCGATATACTCGAAGCCATTATAAGTGCAAACAGTGCACATGAAATTTCGTACGGCGACGACACCTACACAGCCAAAGCACAGGAAGTTTTCGAATCACTTTTCGGAAAAGTTCAGGTGCTTTTTGCTTTTAACGGTACCGGCGCCAATGTGATAAGTATTAAATGCTGTACTTTACCATTTCAGGCTGTGATATGTGCCGAAACCGCTCATATAAATGCCGATGAATGTGGTGCGCCAACTCAAAGTACCGGTGCTTCGCTTATAACCATACCAACTACCGATGGTAAACTGACTCCCGAATTGGTAAAGCCGTTTTTGAGTCGTAAGGGAAACGTGCACAACACGCAGCCGAAAGTGTTGTCGATAAGCCAAAGTACGGAATTAGGAACTGTGTATTCAGTTCAGGAACTGACAAATCTATGCGATTTTGCACATCAAAACGATATGTATGTTCATGTAGATGGCGCACGTATTTCGAATGCAGTTGCTGCACTCAACATTAGCCCCAAAGCTGCAACCGTGGATTGTGGTGTGGACATAATGAGTTTCGGAGGTACCAAAAACGGACTTATGATTGGTGAGGCAGTATTGATATTCAACGACGAGCTGAAAAAACACGCTGCTTTTTATCAAAAACAAAGTGCACAACTATTTTCAAAAAACCGGTTTATCGCAGCACAGTTTGTTGCGTTACTTTCCGATAATTTATGGCTCAACATGGCAAAACACGCCAATAAAATGGCTGCGCTCTTGGTTTCGGAAGTATCAAGAATACAGGGAGTTACTATTACACGCAAAACAGAAGCGAATGCTATTTTTGCTATCATTCCCGCAAAGGCTGTTGTACCCTTACAGCAAAAATACCGCTTTTATGTTTGGAACGAAGCCACCGGAGAACTACGCTGGATGTGCTCATTCGACACTACAGAAAACGAGGTTTATGATTTTGCACAAACGCTAAAAGCATTGTGCGAATAAAACCGGAAAATTTATTTTCCGGTTTTTGCTTCTTTTCGGGTTTTTAGTTTTTTCACCTCCGCTTCAAGCGCAGCGATTTCTTTTTCCTGATTATTTATTGTTTTCAACAACTCGTTCAGCTCCTCATTTTCGATAGTTGTGGGATATTGAGCATCAACACGTTCCAGAAAATCAGCTAACACATTCATGTAGTTCATAAAAGCATCGTAAGCTGTTTCGTAAGAAGTTCCCCAGGCATCGCGATGACTCATATATCTGAAATGATCCGACGACTGAAGTAGCAGCCAATCGCGTTGCAATGGCTTGTCGTTACATAAATGTACACGTTCACTAACTTCGTATAACTTTTTGAGCGCTTCCTGTTGCAAATCGTTACCTGTCCAGGGCGTTAAGTCTTTGTCATTACCCACCCAACTCATTGGATAAGGTACCGAAAGAATATCCGCAGCCTCCGTTTTTTTAGCATAATCCGAAGGCAAAACAAATGAAACCTGCTGTTCCATAGCATGATAGGGTAATGCTTTCAGAAAATCGAAAATACCTGATTCGGCGCTGTTAATCAAACCGAAAGCTTCATAGCCCATTCCCAGATTGATTATATTT
>JAYRXP010000177.1:0-2504 GCA_041917395.1 Paludibacter sp. | reverse complement strand
TCGAAAAAATTTATTAATTTGAGAAAATTCCAAAAAGTAATCCCACCAAGAAAAGTCTGAAAAAACTTTTTCAAAATATTTTGATTGCAAGTCATTCAGTTTATTTCTATATTTTCGATTTAGGAAATCTCTACGATCTTGTTCATAGGCAGCTGAATTAATCAAGTTTTTATTGTAACCAGTAAGAGCTGACCTGTTATCCCAGGAAGAATGCAGTAGAATCTTCGGTTTACCACGTCGTTTATACGAATCGTAAATACTTTTATCAAACGTTTCTGGTTTTTCTGAAAAACCGTTAACATACGGCATAAAGGTTGAATTGTAAGACTGTTGTGTAACTGCATGGGGATTTAGGTAGAAAGAATAATCCCTAAAATAATCTTGTGTCGAAAATTTGTTAGACGCCTTGGCGGACCTGAAATAAGCGTTCGCTACGCGAGCGCGGCGCAAACGATTTGAGTACGCTATCTTCGAAAGATAGTCAAATTCCCTAATTGGTCGGCGCTGGGCAAGTTTTTTAAGAGCCTCCGCTTTAATTTTAGGGTTTTTTGAAGTTGACGCAATTTCAAGCGGAGTTTTGTAACGCAATAGTTTGCCCCTGAACTTTACAGGTTTAGATTTAATAATAGCAGAGTTGGATTTTAGAACCGAAACAAAGTCGCTCTCAACGCCTGAAATAGATTCAAATTTTAGCTTAGTTAGTGAATTGTTAAAGTTGTACTTCAGCTGGTCGTACTTAATTAGGGGCAAATACCAAACGTATTTAGGTGCTACAACCTGTGGCGCATCTGGAGAAACAGTCTTCTTAAAGCGTCGCTGTAGCTTATTAAAAATAGAAATATAATCTTTGTAAAAGCCAGAAGATAGCTTGTAAGGTGGGGTTGCGTTATAACTTGAATACAAAAAGTATTCTGGAGACTTTCCTTGTAGAAACTCAAGTGAGTGAAAAGTAGCTGTGCGAGCTGACATTTCATTTTCTAGTTTAATTAGAGAGATAACAAAACCACGTTCCTTTCGAGTCAACTGGCGAAAAACTTCGTTAAAGAACAACTTAGGAATTTTACGTTTACGAGAAGTCGCAAACTCTGGATACGGCAAAACATCGCGAATTGACAAACCATAAACTTCTCTCATAGATTGAGCTTTACGTGGATTAAAGTAAAACATATATTTTCTAAAATTTGTCGCATAATCGAATGCGAAGTTATTTGAAAAGATCCTATCTTGAGTCCAACGAACATTTGCCGTATTTTCGTATAGACTATAACGATTAAATCTAGTAAAATAATACTTAGACCTAAACGATTTATAAGGGGTTTGACGATACTTATAATTTTTAATTTTAACGATATTTTTATCTTCAGACTCTTCGAACGTGTACTTTGGCTTATCGGGGTAAAACAGAAATGGTTGCTTATTAGGTTGAATTTGTCGTTTATTAAAATCGTTAACAAGTTCAAAATTATTTTGCACGATAGAGTTTATTTTGTAGTTTACATTTCGACTGTACAAATCAGACGAAAATTTTGGACGAAAATCGTAAGGAATCGACGATGGGCGATCAGCAGAAAAAAATGTATGTGGGGTTGTTGCGTACGGGCGTGGATTAATCGGATTAGTGAACACAATGTTGTTATACTTAACACGATCCAAAGTAAGGTTTACATATAGATGCGGATTCGCGCAAGCCAAATAAGAATACGCATGTTCCATAATCTGAGCTTTTATCCAAACCCGTGTTTCAAGAGTATGCATATGCATCCAATTTAGTATTTGTGGACGATGCAAAATAATATGTGAATTATCCACAACTTGCAAACTGGTTGGCTCGTACTTATACCGCTTAACGTCTTTATAGCCAACAAAATTTTGATTGGAAACATTAAATAGATGAAACTTAACAAAATTGAAAAAATTATAAGGGTTGAAGTAGGTTGGGTAAGGGGTCACACCGAAACTATACCACCAATAATGTCTATCTGGCGGCAGTTTATCGTAACCCGGGTGGTACTGCGTTTTATAAATACGTGGTGCAATGGTAGCTTTCCTAAACAACCAACCCTGTTTGTCTAGTTCTGGGCGATGCGTAAATCCGCTACCTGGTGTATAATCTGCACCAATTGTACGAAAATCGGCCGTAAAATGATCGGATATCATTGGCATCATATCGGCAGTATTTTCTTCGGAAAGAATATAATGACCGCCCCGAAAATACCCGTTTAGATTGTAAAAATACCAAGCAAAAAGCATAAAAAAAATAATCTCAAACTTTTCTTCATAGTCCAGCGATTTGTAGAAATCATTAAAGGGCTTAAAAATCCATCTTGCCAAAAGTACAATAAACAAAAAACTAGAAAAAAATAGCAAAAAACTATAAGCTCCATAACTAAAAATTTCGCCAAAAAAAAAATAAAGCAAACGTGAAATAACAAAGAAACCGTAGATAAAAAGAGCCAAAAACAAAGAGAAATTAATGAAATTTCGAATGAAAAGCACCCAGATAC
>JAYRXP010000176.1:0-3165 GCA_041917395.1 Paludibacter sp. | reverse complement strand
TCGAAAGTGAATATCAGAAAATCCGCGAGCGCTTTATCCCTTTTTTAAATATATGTAAAGAAAACAATACTGCCATTCGCATTGGCGTAAATCATGGTTCGCTCAGTGAGCGTATGATGAATCGTTATGGCGATACGCCCGAAGGTATGGTAGCTTCATGCATGGAGTTTCTCGGAATCTGCCGTGAACAGAATTTTCACAATGTTGTCATTTCGATGAAAACATCGAACACAGTGATGATGGTTCATACGGTACGTCTGTTGGTGGACGAAATGGAAAAAAATAATATGTGCTATCCGCTCCATTTGGGTGTAACCGAAGCCGGCGACGGTGAAGATGGTCGTATCAAATCGGCTGTGGGGATAGGAGCGTTGTTGCTCGACGGTATCGGCGATACGGTACGTGTGTCGCTAAGCGAAGAGCCCGAAGCTGAAGTTCCTGTAGCCCGGTTGCTGGTTGAATATACCGGTCAGCGTGCCACGGAACAGGCTATCGATGTGGTCGAAAGTCAGTTGTATTCAAAATACGAATATGCACGCCGCAAAACGCATGCTGTGGGAAATATTGGTGGTGAAAATGTGCCGGTGGTTATTGCTGATAAAGATGGCGGATTTGCCACTATACCCGATTATTTGTTGATAGGTAATGTTGTGCTTAGTTCCGATGATAAAAAATATGCTGTTTACGGCATTCTAGAGGTCGATAAGCTGATTGCAGATACTTCGGAAATTAAGTTTCTGAAGATGACGTACGGTGATCTGACACCCGAACTTTTATTGTTGCTTAATGATACGAAAGACATTGTTATTCTGCTTCAGACAACGCTTTCAAACGGCGTAACCGAGCAGAGAGCATTTTATCATTCGCTCCTGAACGCAGGCTGCACCGTGCCGGTGGTACTTTGCCGTACCTACAACGAAGAAAATGTACAAAGTCTGCAAATAAAAGCTGCAACCGATCTTGGTGTTATGTTTATCGATGGTTTTGGCGATGGTATCTTCCTTCAAAACAACGGAAACATTGGTGTGGAACAGGTTAGTTCTGTGGCATTTGGTATTTTGCAGGCTGCAAGGGTGCGCGTTACCAAAACTGAATATATCTCATGTCCGAGTTGTGGCCGAACCATGTTTAATCTTCAAACTGTAATTGCCCGCATCAAAGCGCGCACGTCGCATCTCAAAGGTTTGAAAATAGGCATTATGGGCTGCATCGTGAATGGACCGGGAGAAATGGCCGATGCCGATTATGGCTACGTTGGAGCAGGGCGCGGAAAGATAAGTTTGTATAAAAAGAAAGAATGTCTGCAACGCAATATACCTGAGGATGAGGCTGTAGACAAATTAATTGACCTTATAAAATCAAACGGAGACTGGCACGAATAGTGTCAGTCTTTTTTTTATTATTGATCAATCTCCGTTTGTTTGTTAAAAAAAATAACATTATCTTTGTGGGATGTTTATTTAAACTTCCAAAACCCCCGGTATTATGCTAATCAACAACGATTTTCAACAACTCAGTGAAAAAGGAATCAGCGAAGCTCAGGTAAATGAACAACTGCGCAGTTTCGAAACGGGTTTTCCGTATCTGAAAATAATTGCAGCTGCTTCGCCCGAAAAGGGAATATCAATTGTTGAACACGACAACATGATAACACTGCTCGACAAATGGGATAATTATCTGAAAGGAAATGCTTCGATATTGAAGTTTGTGCCTGCATCCGGTGCAGCCAGCCGTATGTTTAAGGACTTGTTTGAGTATCTTGATGCTGATTATGATGTTCCGACGAAAGATGCTGAACAAAAATTTATCAACGAAATACGTAAGTTTGCATTTTACGATACTTTAAATCGGGTTTGTATAAAAAATAATGGTAAAAGTATTGATGAACTTATTGCCGCAGGACAAACAAAGATTATAGTTTCGAACCTGCTCGGAGCCGATGGTTTGAATTATGGTTCATTGCCCAAAGGTCTTTTACTCTTTCACTCGTACCCCGACAGCAAGCGAACTTCGCTTCAGGAGCATTTGGTCGAAGGTGCAATGTATGCCGCCAATGCAGCTAATGTTGTAAATATTCACTTTACAGTTTCGAAGGAACATCGTCAGTTGTTCGAAGCCCACGTTGACGAATCGATTGAAACCTATCAGAAATTATTGAATAAGAAATTTAATATCGGTTTTTCGGAACAAAAACCATCCACCGACACCATTGCAGCCGATGAAAATAATCAGCCTTTCCGCGAAAACGGAAAACTGCTTTTCCGTCCCGGTGGGCATGGTGCGCTAATCGAAAATCTGAACGATTTGAATGCTGATGTTATTTTTATTAAAAACATCGACAATGTGGTGCCTGATTCTCTGAAAAATCAAACAGTAATTTTCAAAAAAGTAATTGCCGGAATGCTGGTTCATCTGCAGCAAAAAACCTTTGAATACATGCGGAAACTTAACAACGAAAATGTTGATGGTAAAATGTTGATGGAAATAGCCCGGTTCTGCGAAAATGAATTGAATAATTATCATCCCGGGCAGGATAAACTATCGGAAGAGGAGCTTAAAGACTATCTTCTGACCAAATTAAACCGGCCTATACGTGTGTGTGGAATGGTGAAAAATACCGGTGAGCCGGGTGGTGGCCCTTTCCTGACCGTAAATCAGGATGGTACTGTTTCTACCCAGATTCTCGAAAGTTCACAGATTGACCTATCGAATCCTGCAGAAAAAGATAAAATGCTGCAATCTACTCACTTCAATCCCGTTGATTTGGTTTGTGGTGTGAAAAACTACAAGGGAGAAAAATTCAATCTGCTTCATTTTGTGGACAAACAAACAGGGTTTATTTCGATAAAGTCGAAAAACGGAAAAGAGCTGAAAGCGCTGGAATTGCCCGGGCTGTGGAACGGAGCCATGAGTAACTGGAATACTGTTTTTGTGGAAGTGCCTATCGAAACATTTAATCCTGTAAAAACAGTCAACGACCTTTTGAGGTCACAGCATCAGTAGTACCGTACTTTATATTATACAATTCCCCGTAAAAGTATATAAACTAAACTTTTACGGGGAATTGTTTTTTTTGTGAAAACCGTTATTTTATCTTTTTCAAAACCTGTGCTGTTCGGGCAGGAATATATAATTTAATCCATTCTTTGCCCGATGGATGTTTGG
>JAYRXP010000175.1:0-2227 GCA_041917395.1 Paludibacter sp. | reverse complement strand
TGTTCGCACTGCAATTGCTCGCCAAGCTGCGAAACATTCATCTCTTCTACTTCCGAAAGCAGTGAAATTATACAAAGCCGCGTTCCGTTCGAAATTGCTTTGAGTGTGTAAGCAGCTTCATCCATACGTTCTATGTTCGTTTTTTGTGTCATATTTGATTTGTCGCACAAATATATGAACATTCTTTCATGTATTCCAAATAATTTTTGAATTTTTAAGAAAAAGCTCCTCTCACGGACAATTGATTTTAAAAATAAGGTTGTTTAATACTTTTTGTGCTACAAGTTTTTAAAGAAAAAACTATCTTTGTGGGCTAATTGAAAAAACGATGAGTCAACAGATTACGAAGATTTGCGATGATTTTTTGAAAGAGCTCGACGCTGCAATTGGAAATATTGCGTCCGAAAATATTTTTGTCCTGACCGACGATAATACCCGAAAATATTGTTTGCCGGAAGTGTTGAAATCGGCAAAACTTTCCAACTGTCATCTCATAAACATTGCAAGTGGCGACGAAAACAAGCACATTGACTCTGCCGTAAGTATCTGGAAGTACCTGAGCGAGAACGGTGCAACCCGTAAATCGCTGATGATTAACGTTGGAGGTGGTATGATAACTGATATAGGCGGTTTTACAGCTTCTACTTTTAAGCGTGGAATTCCGTATATCAATGTTTCTACTACTTTGCTGGGTGCTGTGGATGCAGCTACAGGAGGTAAAACGGGAATCAATTTTTCAGGTTTGAAAAATGAAATTGGTGTTTTTGCTCCGGCAAAAGAAGTGCTGATTAACATCGATTTTTTCAAAACGCTTAATCATCAGAATCTGATATCTGGCTATGCCGAAATGTTGAAACATGCATTGATAGACACTCCCGAAGAACTGAAAAAGGTCATTGCCTTCGATCTTGAAAAATTTGATTTGGATGAGTTAAAGCCTTTGCTGGTAAATAGTTTCAGAATTAAGGAGCGCGTCGTTGAGGCCGATCCTTTCGAGGCAAATATACGGAAAGCACTGAATCTGGGTCATACCTTTGGGCATGCTTTCGAAAGCCATTCATACCTGACTCACAAGCCTGTATTACACGGTTATGCTGTTATGTGGGGCTTGTTGTGCGAACTGTATCTGTCGTTCGTAAAACTGAATTTTCCGAAAGATACGCTACTTGAAATCAGGGATTTATCCAGGGAATATCACGGTAAATATAATTTCGATTGTGCCGATTACGAAAAACTTTTTGAATACATGACGCACGATAAAAAGAATGAATCGAAAGAAATTAATTTCACCCTGCTTTCGGGCATTGGCGAAATAAAAATAAACCAAACAGCCACTAAAGAAGAAATTTTTGAAACACTGGATTGGTTGCAGTTTTAACAGACAACTGAGGACAGACAACAGACAGCGGAATTCAATTACAATTAATAACGCAAAGTAAATAACGGCGTAGCCCAATAACGCGAAGCTAATAACAATTATTTTTTTATGAAAACATTAATAATAGGGGCAAGCAATAATCCGGAACGTTATGCTTACAAAGCAGCTGAACGGTTGTTGGCTCACGGTCATGCGATTGAATTGCTGGGTTTGCGTCCGGATGTAATTTTTGGGAAAACTATTGATACTGAGCGTAAACAATATGCTGATATTGATACCGTTACTATGTATATCGGTCCGCAACGTCAGCCTGAATATTACGATTATATAATTGGTTTAAATCCACGCAGGGTGATTTTTAATCCGGGTACTGAGAATAACGAATTTGAAACCATGCTATTGGCCAAAGGAATAATTGCCGAAGAAGCCTGTACGTTGGTTTTGTTGGGAACGGGACAATATTAAGTAGCCCCTAACCCCTAAAGGGGAACAAAAATAGGGACAAAAGAGTAATTTTTTTTAATCACAAATTAATATCCCCCTTTAGGGGTCAGGGGTCAAATGAAGATAGCATTAATAGGATATGGAAAAATGGGCAAAACCATTGAACGGATTGCCCGGGAACGCGGACACGAAATTGTGTCGATAATTGATATTGAAAATATAGAAGACTTTGATTCAGCGTCTTTCAAGAGTGCAGATGTTGCCATTGAGTTTACAGCTCCACACGTGGCGGTAAGTAATATTCGTTCCTCATTTAAAGCCGGTGTTCCGGTTGTTTGTGGCACTACGGGCTGGTCGGAGCATTTACCACATATCAAAAAAGAAATTGAACAAAATGGCTACACG
>JAYRXP010000174.1:0-2294 GCA_041917395.1 Paludibacter sp. | reverse complement strand
GCATGAAAGGCGATACCGCCACCAACACACTGAAACCTGCAACCGTAGAATCGGGAGCTACCGTGAAAGTGCCTTTGTTCATTAGCGAAGGTGAAACTATTGAAATTGACACACGTGATGGCTCGTACCAGGGACGCGTGAAAGCCTAGATATTTACCATTTAGACATTTACCATTATAAAATAATCCGGCAGACACAGTGTTGTTTGTCGGTTTTTTTTATCTTTGTAGCAAATAAAAAAACTCTATTATGAAAAAGCGAATCCGTAGTTTTGGCTATGCATTGAAAGGTATCAGAGCTGTTTTCGGCAAAGAAGCGAATGTGAATATTCACCTTACAATGACTGCACTGGTCGTTTTTTGTGGCTTTTTGTTTTCGATAAGCACAACCGAATGGTTGATTTGCATCATATGCTTTGGGGTAGTTATCGGTCTCGAAATGATGAATTCTGCAATTGAAAATCTGGTTGACCTCGTATCGCCTGAGAAAAATAAATTAGCCGGGAAAGCAAAAGATATTGCTGCGGGTGCGGTTTTGGTTGCAGCTATTTGCGCAGCCATTGTGGGGTTGATTATTTTTATACCCAAAGGTTGGGTAGTAATTCAATGGTTGACTGGTTTTTAATTCTGATCACTTATGAAAAATTTAATTTCGAACTTTCTGGGATTGCTTTACCCTAATCTTTGTTTGATTTGCGGCGAAAATTTACTAAAAAACGAACAGCAGATATGCCTGAAATGCATTAGTGAAATTCCGCGAACAAATTTTCATTTACAAAAAGACAATCCTGTCGAAAAACGTTTCTGGGGTAAAGCTGAGATCCTGAAGGCAACCTCGTTTTTCTTTTTTACGAAAGGTTCACCTTTTCAGAAATTACTGCACGAACTTAAATACCGCGATAACAAAGAAATTGGTGAATTGATGGGCAAGTATGCTGCAGTGGATTTACTGAACGATGAGGTTTTCAGCTCTATAGATTACATTATTCCGATACCGCTTCACCCGAAAAAATATGTGAAACGGGGATATAATCAAAGTGAATTGATTTGCAATGGCATGGCTAAAATTTTCAACAAACCTGTTGATATTAAATCGCTTATCAGAATAAGAGAAAACACGACACAAACCAAGAAATCGGTTTTTGAACGCTATGAAAACACAGCCGGAATTTTCGAATTAAAAAACCCGGAAGTGTTTAAAAACAAACATATTTTATTAGTCGACGACGTACTCACAACCGGTTCCACGATCGAAGCAGCCATTCAGGCACTCAAGAACTGCGAAGGAATAAAAATAAGTATTTTTACGTTGGCAATGGCTTAGGTTGTTGAAATGATGTGAATGATGTGATGATGCGTTGATTAAGCAATCTCCTCTAACTTTGCTAATAATTCTTCCACGGATTTCAACTCTTCGTTTTCTATTTGCCAGCTTTCCGGAGTAATTTGAACCACAATTTCAGCATCATCCACAACCATATAACCTGCACGGGCCAGGGCACGAAGCGTCCAGTACATACGCGTTTTATCACCATCCACCCAAACTTTTTTTGTCATTGGATAATTCATCGAGAAATTGCCGTTAGCCGAGTTGAAATAGTAGGATTTACTTTGGAATGCTTCGTGAAAATGTCCCTGCAAAACCAAATCTTCAGGCACACCACTTTCTATGCCGTTATCTTTTGTCATAAGCCAAATCCGGTCGGCAGCCTGCAAAGCAATATCCAGTTCGTGAGTAGAAATTAGAATTGCCTTTCCGGTAGTATGCGCCAATCGGTGTAGCAAAAGCATAATCTCGACTCTGTTTGGCAAATCGAGATGGGCTGTGGGTTCATCGAGAAGCACAAGCGGCGTATCCTGAGCAAGCGCTTTGGCTATCATTACCCGCTGGCGTTCGCCGTCCGACAGCTCATTCAGACAACTCTCTTTTTTGTGCGTAAGATGCACCATTTCAATGGATTCGCAGATAATCCGAAAATCAGAATCCGACAAACTTCCCCACCAGTTGCTATAAGGCTGACGCCCCATGCGAACCACATCCAGAACCGTAGCATTTTCAATATCAACCCGCTCGGTGAGAACCAATGATAATTTGCGCGCCTTTTCGTGAATTCTGAATTTCTCGAACTCAGTATTTTCGACAAAAACTGTTCCCGAAACCGGTTTTTGAAGCCCGGCTAACGTGCGCAACAACGTCGACTTTCCACAGCCATTCTGACCAATTAAACACACCATTTCTCCTTCTCTCAACTCCAGATTGAGATTGGATTGCACGACGGTTTTATTCCCTTTTTT
>JAYRXP010000173.1:0-2635 GCA_041917395.1 Paludibacter sp. | reverse complement strand
TGCATCCGCGTTTCGGAGAAATTTTAAGTTTAGCTAAAGAAAACGGCCTCTTTGTAAATATCACCACCAATGGAGGATTGATACCACGCAAACAGGAAATTTTACTTGCCAATCCGCCACGCCAGATCAATATTTCGCTGCACGATGCCGAAGAGAACATACCCGAAAGCGAATGGGGAAATTATTTGGAAAATATGCTGGATTTTTCGACAAAAGCAGCTTCAGAAACCTACATAAACCTACGCTTATGGAATTCCGGAGTACGCGAAAGTGAGAATTTCAATGCTTTTTGCACACAAAAAATCAGTCACTATTTTGGCCTGCAATACGAAGAGCTCACCAAAAATGAAAAAGATACCGGCATAAAACTATCCGATCATATTTTTCTGCAAACAGCCCCCCGATTCGATTGGCCCGACGGCGAAACAAAACGCAACAACCAAACTAAAACCTGCTATGCCCTGCGCGATCAGATTGCCATTCTGGTAGATGGAACCATCGTTCCTTGTTGCCTGGATGCCGACGGAGCAATGAGTCTGGGAAACATTTTTACAGACAATACGGAAGATGTTTTGAATAGCGAACGCGCTCAGAAAATACGAAATGGTTTTATAAATCATACCATTACTGAGGAACATTGTAAAACTTGTGGGTTTTTTATTTAGAAAATGGAGAGTCTAAAGTCGAAGGTCTAAATACAAGAAGTAAAATAACAATAAATAACGTGCGAAGCACCAATAACGCCCTAAGTGCGAAAATAACGCAAAGCAAAAAATGTCTCAAAAAATAGTCTTTACACTTAACAACAACGGAATTCTCGGGTGTTTTCCCGAATGTATGGTGGTAGATACCGACGAAAAAGGTGTTTTTCAGACGCATTTTGTGCGTGTGGTGGAGCAAAACAAAACAAATTATCTGCATCTGTTCGACGACACCGAAAAACAACTACTCGATTATTGTCTGAAACTGGACAAAAATCTTATTGTTTCAAAAATACGGGACAAAAAGGTGCAAACCTGGGAAGATCTGACTACAAGATACCTCGCCAACAAAAAAGCCACAAAGGAGCACCAATACGTTAAAGACTATCTGCAGGAATATATAGAAACGATTCAAAACAGTTTTTTTGAATTAGCAGGCAGTGGAAAACTGTATCTGCCGGTTGGTAAGTTTCCGTTTACCTGGACAGAGTTGAGTATCGAAGAAGAAATGCCGGAACTGCTCTATTGTTTCGAAAACACACCCGACAGAATCAACTTTTCACTCGCAATAAGCTGTGGCAACAAGTCGCTTTCGTTGCTCAGGGCAATCTTAGTCTCACGAAAAAGTGCACGCGTACTCATAAAAAACAAGATATATGAGTTCGATAACGACGTGGATGGAGCCAAGCTGATTCCGTTTTTCGACAAAGTCAAGGTTTCGGTTTCGCAGGCAAACGCCGAAGAATATATCCAAAAAGTAATTGTACCTTTGGTCAATACCGACAAAGTGCTGAACTCAGGATTTGAAATAGAAACTGTGAATTTGCTGAGCAGTGCTGTTCTGAAAGTACGCGAAGTAAACCCAACACAGCAATTTTCGCTTTTCGACGATGCATCTTCGGATGTGTTTTCGCCTAAAAATCTGGTAATAGAACTGATTTTTGAATACGAAAATTTTCAGTTTTGGGCGGGACAGAGCGGACAAACAACTAAAGTCGATTTTTCGGACAACTCGTTCACAATTTTCAGAGCGGAAAGAGATATTATGCTCGAAACAATTTACATCAATGCGCTGAAAGATGTAGGACTCGACCTGAATGCCAAAGTATATAAAATGCCGTATAACGACGGTGTGGAGTGGATTAACGAAAACTACAAAGCCCTTGAAGCAACCGGAGTTGACATTCGTTTCGAGAACAAAAACAATACAGCACAAAAAGTATTTGTGGGAGAACGTACTCTGAAAATTGTGCTTGACGAAGGTCGTGACTGGTTCGATTTGCAGGGAAAAGTAATGTTTGGAGTCTACGAAATTCCTTTTGTACGATTACTGAATTTTATCAAGCAGGATAAACATGAACTCATTCTACCTAATGGTGAGTACGCAACCATTCCGCAAGCCTGGTTTGACGAATACAAAACGCTGGTTGATGTTTGTAAAATTGAAGATGGCAGGGCTATCGTCCCACGTCATTATTTAGCGCTTACGCAGGATTTTGCCCACAAGCCACAAGCCGACTGCAATCTGAAAGAAAATACGCGCCGACTACTTTCCAACATCTACGATACAAATTACGATTTGCCAACCGGTTTCAGCGGGCAATTGCGACATTATCAGCAGGAAGGCTACAATTGGTTGCGGTTGCTCGACAAACTGGGACTTGGCGGCTGTCTTGCCGACGATATGGGACTCGGGAAAACCATTCAAACACTTTGTCTGCTTCAGTGGATGAAGGAAAACAACCGGGGAACCAGCCTGCTAATCGTACCCAAAAGTCTGGTTTACAACTGGGAAGATGAATCTGCACGATTTGCACCGGGGCTTAACATTCACATACATTCGGGCATGCAACGTATGCGTGAGGCAGATGGATTTTCAAATGTCGATCTGGTGATAACAAGCTACGGAACCCTGCGCCGCGACAAAAACTTAT
>JAYRXP010000172.1:0-2019 GCA_041917395.1 Paludibacter sp. | reverse complement strand
TTTCATCGCAGGCATCGTAAAAGAGTGAATTTTCTACATTTCCACCACCCCAAACACGTAGCATATTTGCACCAATTTCCACGGCCATATCAACAGAACGGTAATATTTTTCTTTGGTGATATTTTGTTCAAACACATCAAGTGGCTGAAAATTAAATCCTTTCATAAAAACATAACGTCCATTGACATAAAACTGAAGAGGAGTAACATCCACCTCTTCGGGTTTATCCAGTGGCACTTTACTCCATGCCCCTACAAATCCACCATCCATCACATCCATTTTTTCCTTGTCGGGGTTTCCAATCCGGTAGTTAACCAGTCGTTTTTCCACAGGAGTCGTTTTTACCTTTACTTCGCGTATCGCAACACGCTCCGTGTAGTTATCCTGAATTCCTTTTTTGTTTTTCAGACTGACTCTTAACTGATAAAGAGGCTGATTTCCCAGTCCTGCAGGCCACCATAGTTCCGGCTGAGGCACTTCAATTTCTAAATTCAATGTTTTCAGTGAATCACCTTTATTTAGCGAAACATTTTGCAATGACTTAAACTCTTTTCCATTGCGGCTCAAGATAGCCTCAATTTGCCCTCTGAAATCAGTCTGAGGAATAATTTCCACGCTAATTTTTGCGGTAGCTTTGGTGTAGTTCCCGTCAAAAAATGTCCTGTACCACACATTTTCAATTTTTGCAGCATTGCAAATGCGCAACTTTACAGGACGATAAATACCCGACAGAATAATTCTTGGAACATTATCCCAACCATAATTCATTTGAACTTTACGGGTTATGAGACGCTCTTTTACAAAAAATGCACACGACAATTTTTCTAATTGCTGTTTTGCATCTTTTACTTGTTTGTAAACATCTTTCATGGGAGATGCCAAACGAATCAACAGTTTATTTTCACCTTTTTGAAGCAAGTCTGTGGCGTCGAACGAATATTTCTTGAACATGTTATGTGTCTTAGCCAACAGTTTTCCATTTACCCAAATCGTAGCAAAACAGTCTAATCCATCAAACTCAAGATAAGCGTGTTTTCCGCCTTTCAGGTCTGGTGCATCAAAAGTGGTTCGATACATAAAATCTTCGTTTTCGACCCAAACCGCACTGTAAAAATTCTGTCCGAAATACAAATCGGGCAAGACTCCATCGCGCACCAAGTCCATTTGCACATTACCGGGTACAACCGCTTTTCGCCAAACAGCACCTTCGGTTTGTTCGAAAGCTTTTACATCGGTTTCTTTATACGGAAAATGTATGTATTCCCAGTTATTGTTAAGCTCAATGGTCGAACTTTTTGATTGTGAATATGAAGCATGTGCTATCAAAATGCTCAATACTCCAAAAAGCAGTTTTTTTGTCATCGTTGTTTTAAAGCCTTTATTCATCTTATTTTTTAATAATTTTTTCAACACTGTTTATTCCGTCATGTCTTATTTTCAGCATATAAATGCCTCTATTCAAATGTCCCAGACTTATTTTATTCTGTTCAGTCAGGTCAAACCGTTCAATCATTTTCCCGGCAATATCGTACATTTCGGCAAACTCAGCCTGAGTTGTGTGTATATTCAAAACGTCCGAAACCACATTCGGATATACTGATAATGAATTTAACCGTTCGTTTAAAACTTCAATTCCCGAAACAGTATCTTCTTCCAGCGCAATTACAAATAGTTCGGGTGTGTTTATGGGGAATGTCAGAATAATGCCATCATTAGTTATCTGAACTTTTCCCCTATAAGGCTTCAGTGTTAAGTTTTCCTTAATCCGTTGCGCATATTTATCATTATCGGTCTGCAACCAATACTTTCCTTTAGCCGACATAGTGTTGTATTGCGCAATATAATTCGTATCATTCTCATAAGCAACATTTAACACCCCCTTTGCCGACAGATCATTACGCAACATGCGGTAGTGGTCGGTTGAGTCGTTGAGTGTGGTGTAAGTTACTTTCAAATTAGTTTTATTATACTCCGACTTGGGAATGTAAACCGACATTTCGTTTTTCCTTCGTTGTTTT
>JAYRXP010000171.1:0-1912 GCA_041917395.1 Paludibacter sp. | reverse complement strand
TACGTGTCTGAGCCTCTACCCCTTTTGCTGTATCAACCACAATAATTACACTGTCGACAGCGGTGAGTGTACGGTAGGTATCTTCGGCAAAGTCCTGGTGACCCGGAGTATCGAGGATGTTAATTTTATAATCGCGGTATTCAAAACCCATTACCGATGTAGCAACCGAAATTCCACGTTGTTTTTCAATCTCCATCCAGTCGGATGTGGCTGTTTTCTTTATTTTGTTCGACTTCACAGCACCTGCCACATGAATAGCTCCACCAAAAAGTAATAACTTCTCGGTAAGCGTTGTTTTACCCGCATCCGGGTGACTGATAATGGCAAATGTGCGCCTGCGTTGTATTTCTGATTCTAATGACATGTTTATTTAATGTAAAATGTAAAATGAATACCGATTATTAATTGTCTGCAATAAACTATATCCTGCAAACTATAAACTAATCTATCGTCCTGCTTCGTGTAGCAAATTTGATTTTTGAAGTAATTTAATAACTATGTAAAAAACGAGTGAAGCAATTGTTCCCACACAAATCCAGTTACAATCGATTGCCGGTTTTTGATTTTCGATGCTGTATCCGGCATTATGAAAAACGAAAAGCAAAACAAAAATAGCTAATAATCCGTTTTTTTCTCTTTTCAGAATTTTTTTCAGACTAAATGGATATTTGGGCTTTTCAAATTTCGTAAATGCCGGAATAAATGCCGGAGTTTTTGCAGCCCAATCGGTATAAGCTGTTCCGAATTTACGCCGCAAAAACTGTTCTTCGGCGTACATTATACGTTCATAATAAATCCAGTACATTAGCGTGAATGCAAGAACAAACCATGCGTTTTCGCATAAAACAGCGGCCCCAAGCCACATAAAAAAGTTACCAAGATATAATGGATGACGAACAGTTGAGTAAATGCCTGTCTGGTTTAATTCCTCTGCAAGCTGTCCCACTTTGGTGTTTCGTCCCGAAGTTTTTGCAGGTGTGTGTCCCACTGTGTAAATCCGGATAAATAATCCCAGCAGCGAAATTGCAAGACTGACAAATTCCAATGTCTGATATTGTACAGCAGGTTCGTAAATGCCCGTTAAGCGGTTCAAAATAAATACTAAAATACCAATTACCACGATGATAACAGGTAAAAAACTACGATACCGAAACAGGAAATTACCCTGTGATTCAAATTCTTCTTGTAATGCCATTTTTTTATTTCTAAAGTTTGTAATGTTATAAGGTTTATAAAGCTACCAATTAATTTCTGTTTTATTATTCATTTTCAAATAGTTATTAGCTGCCGAAAAATGCCCGCAACCGATAAAACCACGATATGCCGAAAGTGGTGAAGGATGCACCGATTTCAGAATCAGATTCCTTTTTGTATCGACAAACGAAGCTTTTTGTTGTGCGTAATTACCCCAGAGCATATAAGCTATTCCTTCGCGTTTTTCGTTTAGTGCACGTATGGCTGCATCGGTAAATGTTTCCCAGCCTTTTCCCTGATGCGAACCGGCTTTATGGACTTCAACCGTTAAGGTGGCATTCAGCAACAAAACGCCCTGCTCAGCCCAGCGGGTCAGATTACCGCTTTGTGGTACAGGTTTATTCAGGTCGCGCTCAATTTCTTTAAAAATATTGATTAATGATGGTGGAAATTCAATACCATCATTCACCGAAAAACACAAACCATGTGCCTGGCCAACGTTGTGATACGGATCCTGACCGATTATAACCACTTTTACTTTATCGAACGGACAACAATCGAAAGCGTGAAAAATATTTTTACCTGCCGGAAAAATCTGTTTGGTTGCGTACTCATTGCGCACAAATGCAGTCAGTTTTACAAAATAATCCTTTTCGAATTCATTTTGTAACGCAGCTTTCCACGATTGTTCAATTTTTACATTCATGCTTTGAAGTTA
>JAYRXP010000170.1:0-9935 GCA_041917395.1 Paludibacter sp. | reverse complement strand
GATGTAACTGTTTCGGCGGGTGCTCAGCTTACTTTAGATGAGTCTAAATCGTTCAATTCGGTAACTGTTGCCGCTGGTGGTAAACTTAATCTTGCTGACGGTGTAACTCTTACAGCTCCGGTTACTTTGCAAAGTTCACCTTCGGGTACAGCTACTTTTGTGGATAGCCGTAGTGACGCCACACCTTCGGCAATTACCGGAACGGTTGAGCAACGTTTGCCTCAGGGTCGCAACTGGTACATCACCAGTCCTGTTGTAGATGGCAGCGCAACAAGTTTAACAGCAGCAGGTCTTGGAGCATCGGTATCATACTGGAATGAGGCTGCAAGTGCATGGGTAAACGACTACACCGGCACGCTACAACCCGGCTTAGGCTACATTGCTGTTTCGAGCGCCGGAAGTGGGACAAACAATGCCAGCTTCAACGGCACATTGCATTCGGGTCCGGTTACAGTGCCACTCACACGCAAAGGCGCCACCAAGGCTGGTTTTAACCTGATTGCAAATCCATACCCATCGTATCTGGATGCTATGCAGGCAATCAATGCAAATGCGAATATTCAAAAAACAATCTGGTATCGCACCCGTTCAACAGGGGCATCTCCGCTTTATAAATTCGAAACGGTTAATACAACTTCGGGCGAAGGAACCAACGCAGCCGGAACCGGCACAGTAACAGGTATTGTGCCTCCAATGCAGGCATTCTGGGTACGCACAAACACTGATAATAATTCGGTTACATTTACCAATGCCATGCGTTATCATGCCAATCCGACGATCTCAGGAAATCCGGTAACAACAACTCCGCTTAAAGCTCCGGCTGCCAACACAGCCACCAACAAGCTGCTACGTTTGGAAGTTGCCAAAGGTACTGCTACCGACGAAACAGTCGTGTACTTTAACCCCAATGCGTCGGTTGGTTTCGACGATTACGATTCACCAAAATGGAGTAATGCCAGCACAGCTATTCCCGAACTTTACACAATAGCTTCGGCCGAAACACTGGCAATCAACGGTTTGCCCGAAATCACCTACAACACAGAGCTTCCACTTGGTTTCTATGCCGGTGCCGAGAGCGTGTATAGTATTCGCGCCAAAGAACTGCGTAACTTCGATTCGTCGACACGCGTAATTCTGAAAGACGGCTCAATTGAGTACGACTTAACAAATGGTGATAGCTACGAATTTAATTCGACCGTATACAACAGCACAAACCGTTTCAGCATTATTTTCCGCACAGCCGGTGCTACCACAGGATTGCAGGAATCCGGATATGGAGATAATGTAAACGTATTTGTAAATACGAATGGCGAATTGGTTGTTCGTTTGGGTGCTCCTGTTAAGGCAGGCGCAAAACTTGCAATCTACAATGCACTCGGACAGCAGTTGTTCAATCAATCAATTAATTCGGAATTGACGATTGCCAACTGTGCTCGTACAGCAGGAGTTTATTGGGTAAAAATAACCAATAATGGACAAACCATTACCCGAAAAGTAATCCAGAAGTAAGAACTGAAGGATAAAAGTGAACTTTTACGGGTACGAAGTTGTTAGGACAAATGAATTTAATTAGTAACCAAATGGTTGTAAATAACACTCACAACTTTTGGAAAATAATAGCTTTCACTAAAAAGTAACATTTTTTCGTACAAAAATTATAGTATATAAAAATGTTTTATTACATTTGTAGCCCGAACTAAAGTGTTATCTACTAATATTGAACAGTTTAAAAAGGAAAATAAAGCGATATGAGCAACTCTGAACAACCAAGACGTGAATATATTTCACCAAAACTCACTTATACCAAATTAGACAATAGCATATCGCTGGAGTTGCAGTCAGAGCCACCAATTGGCCCGGGTGAAGGATTATCAGCGCAAGCTCCTGAATATTTTAACAATAACAATCCGCTGAACGCTTAAAAGGGTTCAGCCATTAATATCAAGAGGGAAATTTCCGGTACCGGAAATTTCCCTCTTTCTTTTTAAAGTCTCGCCAAATCATCAACTTATCATCACAACCTGTCCGTCCACTGACGGATCATCACTCCTCTCTATAATCCTATAAATATATTCTATCCGAATTTGTTTTGATTACAAAATTAAAACAACTACTTTTGCATCATTAAAATTTAACTCATTCATTAAAAATAAAAATATAAAAATTATGTCAGTATTAGTAGGAAAAAAAGCACCGGCTTTTGATGCAAAAGCAGTGGTAAACGGAGGTGAAATTATTGAAAATTTCTCACTCAGTCAGTATGAAGGTGAAAAATACGTGGTATTTTTCTTTTACCCGGCCGATTTTACATTCGTATGTCCAACAGAGTTGATCGCATTCGAAGAAAAAGCAGCTGAGTTTGCAGCCCGCAACACAGTGGTAGTTGGTGCATCGACCGACTCGGAATTCTCGCACTGGAAATGGCTACAAACACCACAAAATCAGGGTGGTATTCAGGGAGTGAAATATCCGTTGGTAGTTGACCAGAGCCTTCAGATTTCTAAAGATTAAGATGTGTTAATCGGCAGCGAAGAGTATAACGAAAACGGCGATGTGGTATTGGTAGGCGAACCTAAAGCATACCGTGGATTGTTCCTTATCGACAAATCGGGCGTTGTACGTCACCAGCTGGTGAATGACCTTCCTCTGGGTCGTAATGTTGATGAAGTTTTGCGCTTAATTGATGCCTTGCAATTTACCGAAGAACATGGCGAAGTTTGTCCTGCAAACTGGAAAAAAGGTGACAAAGCGCTTCAAGCAACTCAGGAAGGCATCGCAAGTTATCTTTCGGAAAAATAAAACACATTCCATTACAAAAAATTCACACGTAAGCAAAGAGCTGTCCCACAAAGACAGCTCTTTTGTTTTACCGGTTTACAAAAGAGTATTTTTAAATCCAATTTTAATCTCGGCTTTTTGTATCCGTTTCGCCACACGGAGAGGCTTTGTTCTTTTCATTTTAATAATTATTCCTATCTTTGTTGTTCAAACGACTAAATATGAAGAAAATATTCATTTTTGCTTTGCTTCTTACAGCCTTGTCGGCATGTGGTTCGCAGGCTCAGAAACAGAGCGAAGAAACGAAACAGGTAAATGTACCTGCATTTAATCCGGACTCAGCCTATAATTTTGTAAAAATGCAGGTCGATTTTGGAGCTCGTGTGCCAAACACTCCGGCTCACAGGCAATGCGCAACTTATTTGGCTCAAACACTCCGTAGATTTGGTGCCGCGGTTACAGAGCAACGAGCCGAATTGGTGGCATTTAACGGAGACAAGTTAAATGCAGTTAATATTATCG
Organism: Paludibacter sp.; assembly: GCA_041917395.1. Classification (GTDB taxonomy): domain Bacteria; phylum Bacteroidota; class Bacteroidia; order Bacteroidales; family Paludibacteraceae; genus Paludibacter. The sequence continues at coordinate 6,635 of JAYRXP010000170.1, read as the reverse complement.
GTTCATTCAACAGTGAGTCGACAAATCGCGTACTGCTTTTCGCACACTGGGATTCACGCCCTTGGGCCGACAACGATCCTGATCCTGCCAATCACAACAAGCCGGTTATGGCGGCCAACGACGGAGCAAGCGGTGTGGGAGTGTTGCTCGAAATCGCCCGTCAATTGAGCACACAAAGGCCTGAAATTGGTATCGATATTATTTTTTTCGATGCCGAAGATTATGGTGCTCCGCAGAATCACCCCGAAAGTTCGGAAAATGCCTGGTGCCTCGGCACTCAGTACTGGTGTAAAAATCCACATGTGAAAGGATATACAGCCCGATACGGAATTTTACTCGACATGGTTGGAGCTCCCGATGCTACTTTTTACAAAGAAAATGTGTCGATGTATTATGCCGAAAATATTGTTGAAAAAGTATGGTCGGCTGCAGCCGGACTTGGCTTCGGAAATTATTTTCGGAATGAAGAAATGGGAGCTATTACCGACGACCATTTGTACGTAAACAAATTGGCAGGAATTCCCAGCATTGACATTATCCATTATCGCAACGAAGGCCAGAACTCAGGATTTGGACATTATTGGCACACTGTGAACGACACCATGGAAAATATTGATAAAAACACACTCTTTGCTGTTGGCACAACCCTAATGCATGTGGTTTATAATGAATGATGTGTTGATGTGATGATGTGGAGATGTGATGATGTGGAGATGAGTTAGAAAGATTCGTGGAATTTGTGGTCTTTAATTCGTAGTTAAAAACAATATGAAGTTCAAAAAAATAGCCGTAAAAATTGGTAGTAATGTGCTTACCCGTGTCGATGGCACTTTGGATGTTACCCGCATGTCGGCACTGGTCGATCAGATAGCTTTTTTACACAAAAAAGGCGTTGAAATTGTGGTTGTTTCGTCGGGTGCGGTTGCATCCGGACGCAGCATTCTTGGCATTCACAAAAAAATGGATGTGGTGGATCAGCGACAGCTTTTTTCAGCTGTTGGTCAGGCAAAACTTATAAATCACTACTGGGATTTGTTTCGCGATCATGGCATTACGGTTGGGCAGGTGCTCACCATGAAAGAAAATTTTGGCAGTCGCCGTCACTATCTGAATCAGCGAAACTGTATGCAGGTAATGCTCGACAACAAGGTAATTCCCATTGTGAATGAGAATGATACGGTATCAGTAACTGAGCTTATGTTCACCGACAACGACGAACTCTCGGGACTAATTGCTTCGATGATGGATATGGAAGCATTGATCATTCTGAGTAATATCGACGGAATTTACAACGGCTCGCCTACAAATCCGGAATCTACGGTTATTCGCGAGATACAAAAAGGACAGGACATTTCGGATTTTATCCAAACCACCAAATCTACTTTCGGACGTGGCGGCATGGGTACCAAAACCAGCATTGCCCGCAAAATAGCCGACGAAGGAATTGATGTTTACATTGCTAATGGCAAAACCGACAATATTTTACTAAAACTGCTCGATAAAAAAACGGATGTGGTTTGTACGCGTTTTGTCGCATCTACCGACGAAGTTTCGAGCGTGAAAAAATGGATTGCTCACAGCCAGGGTTTTGCAAAAGGCGAAATTCACGTCAACGAAAATGCAGCCAAAGCCCTGACCGGCGACAAGGCTGTTAGCCTTTTGCCCGTTGGCGCGACAAGAATTGAAGGTGATTTCGAGAAAGACGATATTGTAAAAATAATTGACCACACCGGACATTCGCTCGGCATTGGCAAAGCGCAATACGACAGCACAAAATCGCGCGAATTGCTCGGCAAAAAGAATCAAAAACCATTGGTGCATTGCGATTACATGTATTTGGAATAGAAAATTTTTAACTCATGACACAAAATAACAACTGGAAACAAACCGTCGTGGCGGCTTCGCGTTCACTGAACTTAGTTTCCGACGAAACAATAAATAAAGTGCTGTTGGCACTGGCCGATGAAGCAGTGACGCAAGCTGATACGATATTAGCCGAAAACGCGAAAGATCTGGCCGCTATGGAGCGCTCAAATCCAATGTACGATCGCCTGCTGCTAAGCAAAGAACGTATTGAAGGCATTGCTGCCGACATTCGGAATGTGGCTTCGCTGCCATCGCCGCTCGGCAGGCTGATTGACGAAACTGTCCGCCCGAACGGTATGCATATTTCTCGGATGACTGTACCTTTTGGCGTGGTAGGCATTATTTACGAAGCGCGACCAAACGTTAGTTTCGATGTTTTTTCACTGTGTCTGAAATCCGGAAATGCTTGCGTGCTAAAAGGAGGGACAGATGCGCATAATTCTAACTCAGCCATCGTACAACTTATTCAGTCGGTACTCCAAAAGTTCGGATTGGATAAAAACGTTGTAACTTTACTTCCGGCCGGACGCGAAGCAACAGCCGACTTAATGAATGCTGTGGGCATTGTTGATGTCATTATTCCGCGTGGTGGCAAAGGACTTATTGAGTTTGTGCGCGACAATTCCCGCATTCCGGTTATTGAAACAGGCGCGGGCATTTGCCATACTTATTTCGACGAATTTGGCGATTTGGCAAAAGGACGTGAAATTGTTTTCAACTCCAAAACCCGCCGTGTAAGCGTTTGCAACGCATTGGATTGTCTCGTAATTAACGAAAAACGGTTAGCCGATCTACCTGCACTCTGCGAAAAACTGGCAAAAAAAAATGTGATAATTTACGCCGATGTTAAAGCATTTACATTTCTGAACGGAAAATACCCGGCGGAATTATTACAAAAAGCGACACCTGAGAGTTATGGCACAGAGTTTCTGGACTATAAAATGTCGGTAAAAACAGTGGCATCAATTACCGAAGCAGTTGAACATATATCTGAGCACAGTTCAAAACATAGCGAATGTATTGTTAGTGAAAGTGATAGCAATATCAGTTATTTTGACAAAATGGTGGATGCAGCCTGCGTGTACACCAATGTATCCACTGCATTTACTGATGGTGCTCAGTTCGGACTTGGTGCCGAAATTGGCATCAGCACTCAAAAACTTCACGCTCGCGGACCTATGGCGCTTGCAGAATTATGTTCATATAAATGGATTGTGAAGGGCGATGGACAAATCAGAAGCTAATTTGTAAGGCTCATAAAGTTTATTAAGTTCATAAGGTTTTTGAAGTTGAAAGATTACCAATATATTCCATCTACCCAATCTACCAATATTTTATTGAAGGAGAAAGTAAAGACCAAAACTTTGCCCGAGTTTTTTGTCGTTCGAACGGCATTTCAAACTGCCGGGAAAGGCCAAATGGGTAACAGTTGGGAGTCGGAACGCGGTAAAAATCTGCTTTTTAGCGCATTGCTTTACCCACATCGCATCGCAATTCACGACCAATTTATTATTTCACAAATGGTTTCGGTTGCCATCGTACGGGTTTTGCAGAAATACGATGTGGCATGTAGCATAAAATGGCCAAATGATATTTATGCCGGAGATAAAAAGTTAGGCGGCATCCTGATTGAAAACAGTTTGCGTGGTTCAAAAATTGAATATTCGATTGTCGGTATTGGATTGAATATCAATCAGATTAAATTCAAAAGCGATGCTCCAAACCCTATTTCAATGCTCAATATTCTACACCGGAAATTATCCGTAAAATTGCTTTTATCAGAAGTTCTGATTCAACTGAAGCAGCTCTGTTTACAAACCGACCATGCACAAATTAAATCTGAATACCTGCAATCTTTATATCGAAAATCGGGTTTTCATTCCTATAAAATTCCCAATGGCGAAACTTTTGAGGCAATGATAGATACCATAGAAAATGACGGACAGCTCCGGTTGAAAAAACACAACGGCGAATCAGCCGGATTTTATTTCAAAGAAGTAGAGTTTGTATTGTAGCACCTCCGAAATATCCAAAACCTTTTGTGCGATAAATTTTAAGTTTAATAAACAAATTAAGCTTTAAAGTTGTTAAGCATTGTACATACACATCTAATTAGCATAAAAGTTATGAGAAAAAGCATTCTTTCGATTGTAATAGTAGCATTTTCTGTGGCATTATCAGCACAAAAAAAGCCTGAAATTGAATGGGTTTCAATCCCCGGGGGAACTTTTGTTATGGGAACACCAACCACCGAACCCGAACGTGGTAGCGACGAACGTCAGCACACAGTCACGCTTAGTCCCTACAAATTAAGCAAATACGAAATTACTTTTGAGCAATACGATGCTTTTTGCAGGGCAACAAAGCGCCAAAAACCCGACGATGAAGGCTGGGGACGCGGAAAACGACCTGTGATAAATGTTACCTGGGCCGATGCCAAAGCTTTTGCAGACTGGATGGGCTGTCGGCTGCCAACCGAAGCCGAATGGGAGTATGCCTGTCGCGCAGGAACCACGACGCCTTACAATACAGGTGAAAACCTGAAAACATCGCAGGCAAATTACAACGGAAATTTTCCTTACAACGGAAATGCGAAGGGAAAATATTTGCGTAAATCAGTTCCTGTGGGCAGCTACGCGCCAAATGCCTGGGGACTTTATGACATGCATGGCAATGTTTACGAATGGTGCAGCGATTGGTATGGACAATACTCGCCGGTTGATGAAACAGATCCGCAGGGACCTAAAACAGGTAAGTTCAAAGTTTATCGCGGCGGCGGATGGAATTTTTTAGCACGCATCTCACGAAGCGGATACCGCGATTATTTTTATCCGGAACGGGCAGATTTACATATCGGCTTCAGAGTAGCAAGTTCCGAAAAATAAACATTAACTACAATTTATTAAAGGTTTTCTCAATAAAACGGGGAAACCTTTTTTGTTTTAAAACTTATGGTCAACCACCTGAAATTAATTAGAGAAATATTTCTGTAATTAAAATATATTTGGTACCTTTGTGGGCAAATTCAGCACGATTCTATTCTCAGAATCATTTATTTCGACAATAAATTTAAAACATTATAAATCAAATCTTTATATTGAAAAGTAAAGATAAACATTACAGCTTTATGGCCAAATACAAGTTTATGACTGCCGAAGAGGCAGCAAGCATTGTAAACCACAACGACATTGTTGGTTTCAGCGGCTTTACACCGGCAGGGAGCCCCAAAGAAGTTCCCACTGCAATTGCTAAACGCGCCGAAGCCTTTCATGCCGAAGGTAAAGAATTTAAAATTGGAGTTTATACCGGCGCATCTACCGGCGATTCGCTCGACGGCGCGCTGGCTCGTGCAAATGCCATTTTGTTCCGCACACCTTATCAGTCGAACAAAGATCTGCGCAACGCGCTAAACTGCGATCGCGCTCCGTATTTCGACATGCACTTGTCGTCGTTGGCTCCTCACCTGCGTTTCGGATTTATGCCACGCCCTAACATTGCGATTCTGGAAGCATGTGACGTTACGCCATACGGCGAAATTTACCTCACTTCGGCAGTTGGTATTTCACCAACGGTGGCTAATCTGGCCGATAAAATTATTATCGAATTAAACCACAATCATCCAAAAGAACTTCGCGGCTTCCACGATATTTTTGAACCGCTCGATCCTCCTCACCGTTTGCCATTATCGCTCATGACACCATCGGACAGAATGGGTGTTCCGTATATAAAAGTGGATCCAAAGAAAATTATTGGAATAGTTGAAACCTGGCGCGATGATGAAGTAGGTGGCTTTACGCCAACCGACGATGTTACAGATAGAATCGGACAAAATGTAGCCAATTTTCTGGCCGGGGAAATTAAAACCGGACGCATCCCTAAAGAGTTCTTACCTATCCAATCGGGTGTAGGCAACATAGCCAATGCGGTGATGGCTTCACTGGGAACAAACGACGACATTCCAACCTTCGAAATGTATACCGAAGTAATTCAGGATTCAGTAATATCATTGTTGCGTAGCGGCAAAGTACGCTTTGCGAGCGGCTGTTCGCTTACAGTAACAACTCCGGTACTCAAAGAAATATATGCTGATATCGAATTTTTCAGAAGTAAACTTGTTTTACGTCCACAGGAAATGTCGAACAGTCCGGAACTTGCACGCAGATTGGGATTGATTACCATCAACACTGCTCTTGAAGCGGATATTTTTGGGAACGTAAACAGCACGCACGTAATGGGTTCGAAAATGATGAACGGTATCGGTGGCTCGGCTGACTTTACCCGCAGCGCTTATATTTCGATTTTCACAACTCCATCAACCGCTAAAGGTGGAAATATCAGTGCTATTGTGCCGATGGTAAGTCACGTTGACCAAAACGAACATTCTGTAAATATTCTTATTACGGAACATGGTGTTGCCGATTTACGTGGAAAATCGCCAATACAACGCGCCGAAGAAATCATTGAAAACTGTGTTGATCCTTCGTACAAAGAAATTTTGCGTGGCTATCTTGAACTTTCGGGACCATGCCACACCCCAACAAACCTGCATGCCTGTTTCGAAATGCACACCGAATTTATGAAATCGGGCAACATGCTGAATACCAATTGGGAACAATATAAATAAACGACCAACATAAGATAGAAAGTGCTGCTTCTGAAGTTATCAGAGCAGCACTTTTCGGTTAAAAAACACACCTTAAAAAAACTAACCCTATTTCAGCTTAAACACTTTATATTTTATGTATTGAAAAAAAATAATCACATACACT
>JAYRXP010000169.1:0-4036 GCA_041917395.1 Paludibacter sp. | reverse complement strand
TACCGGTAGCTTCGCCTGCGGTATTTTTGGTTCCTGTTTCGGTAAATGCCAGAAACTTTCCTTTATTTTTCATGCCTGAGTTGGGTGCGACCGAAAAATCACGTACATGCACTTCGTAAATCGAAATATCCGTAAAATTATTCAGCGGAGGACGCTTATCACTTTCCCAACCTTCGGGATTGGTTGATTTTAAATCGATAATAGCAGCACGCTTACCATTTACGCCTGTGGCCTTTACCCACATTCCCGGCGTTTCGGCATACCATTTTTCGCCAATCCGAATCTGAAATGTATAAAACTTACCTTTCAGATCGCCGTCAACTTCCTTTTTCCAGGTTCCGTCCGAAGAGCGCTTCATATCCGTAACCTCGTAGGCAGCGCCATCCGAACCGTTATCGTACAGCAACAGTTTTACGGCATCGGCAGTGGGAGCCCACACCCTGAACTTTGATTCATCGGGCGTGTATGTAAGTTCCAGATCGTCGCCGTTATACACCGGATATTCATCGTAGGATGCGTATTCCACTTTGTTGTTGCATGCTGTGAGTAATGCTGAAACTACTACCATTTGAATAAGTTTTCGTATCATAAGTTGGTGAATTAAATTTTTATACAAAAATAGATGAAAATTTCAGAAAACCTATACTGCCGGTTATTGAACAGCGTATAATAAATGCAATCGTTAGCATTGTACATTTTACAAACAAAAAATCCGTCGCAGATTTCCGGATAATCAGAAATCGGCGACGGACTTTGAGTCGGTTATGCTATTTATTTTATCCCGTTACGCACCAACAGCGCATCGATTGTTGGCTCCTGACCACGGAATCGTTTATAAAGCGTCATTGGATGCTCGGTTCCTCCTTTTTCAAGAATATTAGTACGGAAGGAAGCTGCTGTTTTTTTATCGAATATGCCATTTTTTGCAAATACCGAATAGGCATCAGCATCGAGCACTTCGGCCCATTTGTAGCTGTAATATCCGGCAGCATAACCACCTGAGAAAATATGGTTGAATGTAGGACTCATAGCCGCTTCGTTTACCACAGGTAAAATCTGCGTTTTACTCATGGCATCTTTCTCCATTTTAATTACATCGCCGGCATAAGGCACCTCAATTGTATGCCAGGCCATATCCAGGAAGCCAAAGCTCAACTGACGCAGGCAGAAATTAGCGACATTGAAGTTTTCGGCATCTTTAATTTTCTGAATCAGTTCGGCCGGAATTTTTTCGCCGGTTTGATAGTGTTTTGCAAAACCATCCAAAAATGCTTTTTCTGGTCCCCAGTTTTCCATAATCTGTGATGGAAGTTCCACAAAATCGCGGTAAACGCTTGTTCCCGAAAGCGATTCGTACGTACATTTGGTCAACATGCCGTGCAGTGAGTGACCAAACTCGTGGAGGAAAGTAGTTACCTCATCGAAAGTAAGCAGGGCAGGTTTCGTTTCGGTCGGACGTGTAAAGTTCATCACAATGGTAATGTGCGGACGGCTATCCCTTTTTCCATCCATTTTCTGACCTTTAAACTCACTCATCCATGCGCCGGCACGTTTTCCATCGCGCGGATGAAAATCGGTGTAAAGCACAGCTACAAATTTCCCCTTATCGTCGACAACATCGTAGGCATCAACTTCGGGATGATACACCGGAATCGATGTGTTTTTCACAAACTTAATTCCGTAAAGCTTTGTTGCCAGGCCAAATACTCCTTTTTTTACGTTTTCGAGTTCAAAATACGGCTTCAGCATTTCGTCGTTGAGGTCGAACTTTTCCGATTTCAGTTTTTCGGAATAATACGACCAATCCCAGGGCTGCACTTTGAAGTAAGCACCTTTTTTATTGGCATATTCCTGAACTTCGGCATACTCTTTTTCGGCAGCAGGTTTGTAGGCTACCAATAATTTATTCAGCAGGTCGTACACATTGGTTTTGTTTTCGGCCATGCGGTGCACCAGACTGTAGTCGGCATAGGATTTATAGCCGAGCAGTTTGGCCATTTGCAGACGAAGGTTTGCTATTTTGCGCACATTTTCAACGTTATCGTATTCGCCACCAATCAGGTTGCGCGTGCTGTAAGCCATGTACAATTCACGACGCAGGTCGCGGTTGTCGGCATATTTCATTACCGGAGCGTAAGTAGTGGCTTTCAGGTCGAGCACCCAGCCTTCCTTACCGGCCTTTTTGGCATTAATAGCCAGCATATCGAGCACATCCTGCGGAAGTCCGGCCAAGAGGTTTTTGTCTTTAATCTGCAGACTCCATTTGTTGGTTTCCTTCAGCCCGTTCTGACCAAAATTAAGCGTCAGCATGCTCAGGTCTTTCGAAATTTGTTTGTAGGTTTCCTTGTCTTTTTCCGAAAGGTTAGCTCCGTTTTCGGCAAAATTGTCGAATGTTTTTTGCAACAACATTTGCTGCTCGGGAGTCAGTTTAAGTTTATCCTTCGCTTCGTAAACGGCTTTTACGCGGGCAAAAAGCTTATCGTTGAGCGTTATTGCATTGCCATGTTCCGATAACATTGGCGACATTTTCTGGGCAATAGCCTGCATTTCGTCGTTGGTTTCGGCACCCAGCAGGTTGAAAAAAGGTGTAGTTACCTTCGAAAGCAATGCTCCGCTTCGCTCGAGTGCCTCAATTGTATTAGCAAAAGTTGGCTGCTGCGGATTGTTAACAATGGCATCAATTTCTTTGTTGTGTTCCTTCATTGCCACCTCCAGGGCAGGCAGATAGTGTTCGTTCTTAATTTTGTCAAATGGAATCGTTTCATGCGGCGTGTTGTATTTTTCCAGAAGCGGATTTCCGGCCTGCATCAAACCACTGATAGTCAATGCTGTCATTAGCAAAAATGTTTTTGTTGTCATATTAAAATTACATTTGTTTTTTTCAAAAAAATAACCGGACAAAAAAGCCGGTTACAATTAATATTGAAAAACAAATGTAGTTATTTTGTTCAAATCAGCGAGGCAGATCGTATGATTTTCTATGCTAAAAATGTATAAAATTGCATTCTGATAGCGAAAACACTATTTTATCTCCTCAAAATCAGCATATTCTCCTTCGTTTTTATCAAAAACCTTGTTGCGTTGTTTCTGTTGCTGATACGAATTATTATTCTGCTCCGTCTGATTAAAATTTTTCCGCCTTCCAAAACTGAATATGGAGCGGATAAATCCCAACACAGACAATATAATCAGAAGTCCGAAAAACAGGACGATAAACAGAATTGAAACTAAAAATCCCATACTTACTTAATTGAAAATTGAAAATTGAGAATTAAAAAACAACCTGCGCCACTCTTTTTACGCTCTGTGTTGCCATTAAGCTGTAAAAATGAATGCTGGGTATGTTGTTTTTAATCAAATCCTTAGCCTGCAACGTACACCACTCCACTCCCACTTCGGTTGCTTCGGCATCGGTTTTACATTTGCGCAGTTCGGCCACAAACTCTTCCGGAAAATCGGTCTTAAAGATTTTGGGTAATACAGTCATCTGATTCAGAAACGTAAGCGGCTTCAGGCCAGGAATAATGGGCACATTGATACCTGCCTGACGGCATTTCTGTACAAAATCGTAATACTTCTGATTGTCGAAAAACATTTGTGTGACGAGGTATTCGGCTCCCGCATCCACTTTCATTTTGGCAAACTGCAAATCGGACTCCATATTCGGAGCCTCTTCGTGTTTCTCGGGATAGCAGGCCATGCCATAGGAAAACTTCGGCATCGACGATTTCATTTGCGAGCCATCCAGAAAAAAGCCTTCGTTAAAGCGGTTTACCTGAACCTGCAAATCGGTTGCATGCGCATTTCCGGTTGCCACAAATTCCTTCTCGTGTTTGGCCTTATCGCCACGCAGCAGCAACAGGTCGGTAATGCCCAGGTATTGTAAATCAATCAGCGCATATTCCGTTTCCTCACGCGTAAATCCACTGCAGATAATGTGGGGCACCACCGGAATTTTGTAATTATGCTGAATAGCAGCAGCAATAGCTACCGTGCCCGGACGGTGACGCTCCGAAACACGTTCGAATAATCCGTT
>JAYRXP010000168.1:0-3702 GCA_041917395.1 Paludibacter sp. | reverse complement strand
TGGATAACTATTACGTAACTCGCTTACTTTGCATTTCGATTTTGCCAATTGTGTCAGGAATAAAGCAATACCCACCAGTGCATCGCGTCCGTAATGTATTTCAGGATAAATAATTCCTCCGTTACCTTCGCCTCCGATAACAGCTCCTGCAGCTTTCATTTTTTCCACCACATTTACTTCGCCTACAGCAGAAGCCATGTACTGCTGACCATGTTTTTGGGTAATATCGCGTAAGGCTCTGGTTGAGCTCAGGTTGGACACTGTATTGCCCGGCGTTTGCGATAAAACATAGTCGGCTATCGATACCAATGTATATTCTTCGCCAAACATAGCACCGTTTTCGCAGATAATAGCTAAGCGGTCGACATCCGGATCGACAACAAAGCCGACATCTGCTTTTACCTGCTGAATAAGATTGGAAATGTCTGTTAAATGTTCAGGAAGTGGTTCGGGATTATGTGGAAATTGTCCGTTTGGCTCGCAATAGAGTTTGTGAATTGTTTTTACGCCAAGCTGTTCAAGCAGTGCAGGAATTGCCATACCACCAACAGAATTTACACAATCAATTGCTACCGAAAAGCCGGCATCCAGAATAGCCTGTTTGTCGACTAATTTAAGTGCCAAAACAGCATCGATATGCTTTTGAAGAAAAGTATCGTCCGAAATTTCGTGGCCAATGAAATCAACATCCACAAATGAAAAATCGTCACAGTCAGCAATTCTCAGAATCTCTTCACCTTCAGTGGCGTTCAGGAATTCGCCTTTATCATTCAACAGTTTCAAGGCATTCCATTGTTTGGGATTGTGGCTGGCAGTAAGGATAATCCCTCCTGCAGAGCCCGACATTGTCACTGCCATTTCGGTACCCGGTGTGGTGGCTAATCCGATATTAATTACATCGAAACCCATTGACATTAACGTACCACATACGATGTTTTTCACCATTTCGCCCGAGATACGGGCGTCACGACCCACTACAATGGTTTTCTTATCTGTTTTTGAACGGATGAATTTAGCATACGAAGCTGTAAATTTTACTACATCCACAGGGCTCAATCCTTCTGCAGGTTTTCCGCCTATTGTCCCTCTGATTCCTGATATTGATTTTATTAATGTCATTTATGTTTATTTTACGGATGATTGATTCAGTTTTTGCTCCCACGCCCAGGCCGTACGAAGTGTTTCAGCAATGCTTGCTTCTGCCTTCCAGCCCAGTTCGGTATTAGCGAAGGCAGGATCAGCCCACACTTGTTCGATATCTCCTTCGCGGCGACCCACAATTTCGTAGGGAACCTTCACACCATTTACTTTTTCGAACTCACAAATTATTTCCAACACTGATAAACCTCTGCCGGTTCCCAGATTAAAAGTCTCCACTTGAGTTTTACTTTTGTTCTCCAGCATGCGCTGTACGGCAATAACATGCGCTTTGGCCAGGTCAACCACATTGATATAATCGCGAATGCAGGAGCCATCGGGAGTATTGTAGTCGTTACCAAATACACGTAGTTTTGCACGTTTTCCCATGGCTGTTTGCGTTACAAATGGCAGCAGATTATTGGGGATTCCATTTGGTAATTCGCCAATCTCGGCCGAAGCGTGAGCTCCGACCGGGTTAAAGTAACGCAGGATGACCGAGTTTAAGCCCGGATTTGCATATAAGGTATCGCGAATTATCTCCTCACAAATTTGCTTGGTATTGCCGTAGGGCGAAAAAGCCGGCTGGATAGGTGCAGACTCGGTTACCGGAAGAATTTCAGGCTGACCGTAAACGGTGCAGGAAGACGAAAAAACCAGATTATTTGAGTTGTACTTTAACATCAACTTTAAGAGGTTGATTAAAATCATCAGGTTATTTTCGTAATACATCAACGGTTGTTCTACCGATTCGCCCACTGCCTTACTGGCAGCAAAATTGATAATGGCATCAAAACCGTTGTTTTCTTCAAAAATGGCTTCCAGGGCTTTATATTCAACACAGTCGGTATTTTTAAATGCAGGTCTGATACCTGTTATTTTCTCAATTCTGTCTACTACTTTTGCATCAGAGTTCGACAAGTTGTCGACTATAAAAACATCAAAACCTGCATTTTGCAACTCCACAACAGTATGTGAACCTATATATCCGGTACCACCGGTTACTAATATCTTTGCCATAAATCAAAATAATTTTTCGGGATATACTCCCTGTTCAACTAATTTTCGTATCTCCGATACTGTTTGTGGGCGATCTTCAGAATAAGTTACTCCAAACCATTTTGAAGGGGTGTCCAGTACCTTGCAGGTCGCTTTACCTTCAACAATAAGATTATTGACAGCAAATGGTATGTAAAATTCAGATTTGAGTTCTTGTCCATGTTCGTTTAAGAATTCTTTGAAAAAATCCAACGAATAATCGAAGTAATCTGGAGAAAAACCCCACATATTCATAGATACAGGATTATTACGATTAAGTTCAATGGACTCATTATTTTCATTTCGATAGACAATACCTCGGGCCTTCTCTTCGATATGTGTTCGTTCGACAATATTTTTAAGAAAACCATTTTCATCAACCTCACAAACTCCACGACTTACTGCACCACTCTCCGACAAGGTATTTCCAACCCTATAGCCTATCATACAGTATTCATTCTGTTTCCCTTTTATACTTTTCAGGAAATCAGCCAAAATTTCAAAGGATTCCTGACCATAGAAATCATCGGCATTAATCACGGCAAAAGGTTCATGAATCACCTTTGCGCCCATTAGTACTGCATGGTTTGTACCCCATGGTTTTTCGCGTTGCTGATTATAGCTACAACCTTCAGGAACTATATTCAATTCCTGAAATACGACGTCAGTATCTATTAAACCTTTGTATTTAGAAATAATTTTTTCTTCAAAATCCTTTGAGAAATACTGGCGAATAACAAATACTACTTTTCCAAAACCTGCTCTTATGGCATCATAAATAGAATAATCCATGATTGTTTCACCATTTGGACCCAGGCCATCCAGTTGTTTAAGTCCTCCGTAACGACTGCCCATTCCGGCAGCTAAAATAAATAGTGTTGGTTTCATCTTGTGTTTTTGCCGTAAAGTTTCCAAACTTTACATTGAATTTAATTTTATCAAACAATCTTATACTCCACAAAAGCTTCAATGGCTTCGTAACTTGCCAGTCCGAGGTCGTTGTAGAGTTTTGCTGTGGCCTGATTACGTTCTTCAGCACGTTGCCAGAATAAACGTTCGTCGTTGCCTAAATAGGGTGCGCTCTCCATTTGCGACTGATGTTTGAGAATGGAGTTGCGTTTACGCCGTAACTGCTCCGGACTGATAGGTACCGCCATTTCGATGTGGTCAATTTCCCATTCGGCCCATGCACCGCGATACATCCATATACGGCAATCTTTCATCCATTCAGTAGCTTTCAGTTCGTGAATGGCAGCCAAAGCAGCGTCCAAACAAACTTTGTGTGTTCCGTGCGGATCAGCCAGATCGCCTGCCACAAATATCTGGTGTGGTTGTACCTCTTCGAGCAGTCCTATAATCTTAACAATATCATTGTCGGTCAGTTTTCCTTTTTGAACTTTACCGGTTTCATAAAACGGCAGGTCGAGGAAATGTACATTTTCGGGTTTCAGACCTACATAGCGGCAGGCAGCACGTGCTTCCTCCCTGCGAATGTATCCTTTCAGATACAGCACATCAGCAATATCC
>JAYRXP010000167.1:0-2182 GCA_041917395.1 Paludibacter sp. | reverse complement strand
TTGGTCATACCAAACCACGAACGCTTTTCGGCTTTCAGCTCAGGCAAAAGCACAAAAGTCCATCCGCCTTTTCCTGACATTTTTTGGAGCAAAAAGTCGTTGTCAACTATCGGAGCAGCTTCATCCATCTGACTTGAAAATTAAAATACGGGCAAAAACAAGTGTTTTAGTTAGAAATAACTCTTTTCCGGAAGAAATAGTTCAAATTGTTTTCAGAGCAGAAACGATTTCCGACGCTGCCCTCTGTGCAGTTCCGGGTTCACCCAGCTTTTCACGAATCCGGCTGTAGTCATTCAGCATATTTTTTTTGTATGTTTCGTCATTCAGAATAAGTCTCAGCTCGGAACAAATATTTTCTACCGTAAACTTGTGCGCAATCAGTTCCCTGACTGTTTCACGTTCCGAAATCAGATTTACAAGTGAAATATACTTCACCTTCAGGAAAATATTTTTTGCGATATAGGCCAGCCTGCCAAGCATAACATAGTAAACCACAACCTGAGGCGTTCCTATCAGAGCCGTTTCGAGCGTGGCAGTACCCGAATTTACAACAGCTGCCGAAGCATGCTGAACCAGTTCATAAGTCTGTCCGAAAACCACAGGCACATTTTTATCTTTCAAAAACGAAGCATAAAAATCGTCATCAATTCCCGGAGCACCGGCAACTACGACCTGACAATCGGCAAAATTACCGGCAGCTTCGAGCATTCGTGGCAGGCAATACGAAATTTCCTGCCGTCTGCTGCCCGCCAACAGGGCAATAACCGGTTTTGTGCTTAACTTATTTTTTTCGCAAAATTCCGCAAAAGTTTGTTCGTGCAAAAGCCGGTAAGCTATAGAGTCGACTGTTGGGTTACCAACATAAGTGACTTTGTAATTGTGCTTTTTGTAAAATTCGGTTTCGAACGGGAAAATCGTGAAAACTTTGTCGATATATTTCTTTATATCTTTTATACGACGCTCTTTCCACGCCCAAATTTTAGGAGGGATATAATAATAAACAGGTATTCCGGATGTTTCTTTTACATATTTAGCTATGCGCAGGTTAAATCCCGGATAATCGATCAGTATCACAACATCGGGGTGAAATGTGTTGATAGCACTTTTACAATCGTCGATATTTTTAAGTACGGTTTTCAGATTTCTAAGCACAGCCACAAAACCCATGAAAGCCATGTCGCGGTAATGTTTAATCATTGTTCCACCCACAGCTTGCATTAAGTCGCCACCCAGGAAGCAAAAATCAGCTTCCGGATCGGCAACCGCGATTTCGCGCATAAGATTCGAAGCATGTAAATCGCCCGAAGCTTCGCCGGCAATCAGAAAATAGCGCATTTAATTTAGTTTATACGGTTGATAAAGTTTATAAGGTTAATACCAGACATTTTTTGCTATACCGTATTTTGGTGTAAAAAGAAGCGGCAGCAAAACAAGCGGAAAGACTGCAACACCTCCGAGTAACACGATGGGAGAAATCTGTTGTATGTAGCCAACTATAAATGTAAACAGTCCGGTATAAAAACCCAGCAAAAGAGTCAGCGATGTGCCCAAAGCTGCCATAAACAGCACGATCCACTGCCTGTCACGCGTTTCGGGCAAGCGATTTATAAGCCTCTGGCTAAAACCATTATCTTCGATTTCGTGTTTGTTTTCGGTCATGAAAGCCGAAATTAATTCTTTATTTTCCATACCCTGATTTTGTGAGGTAAGTATTCATTTTTTCTTTTCCCTTTAAAATATAGGTTTTTACAGTTCCCAAAGGGCAATTCATAATTTTTGCAATTTCGGGATGCGTTTTATCTTCCATATAAAAAAGCAGAATAGCTGTTTGCTCTTCTTTTCGAAGCTGTGCAAGAGCTGTATAAATATCAGCCTTTTCGGGCGAATAATCGTTTTGAGCCTGATACATACGATCTATTTCGCCCGTATCAATGTCGGCATATTGTTTTTGCGATCGCATTGCATCGTAATATACATTGTAAGCAATGCGAAACAGCCATGTCGAAAAACCCGCCAGCCCTTTGAACGAAGCGATGTTTAGCCAGGCTTTGATAAATGTTTCCTGAGCCAGATCATCGCTTAACGGGGCATCGCCCATAGTCAGATTCAGAAAAAATCTGCGTATGGACGATTGGTATTTACAGGTAAGCTTATCGAAGGCCGATTTATCGCCGAAAAGTGC
>JAYRXP010000166.1:0-3226 GCA_041917395.1 Paludibacter sp. | reverse complement strand
GTTTTAATTGTGCAATTTTAGACTTAACCTCCTTTGATAATTTAGCTGCATGGGGAATAATAACTGCACTATAGGCAGCACCGCCTGGCAAAACCATTTTCCCGTTTTCCGCTTTTGCCTGTAAAAGCGCATCTTTATTAAACGAATCGTAAGCATACCCATTCAGCGGATTAATCCAGTCTGCAGCTTTCAGTATATTGGCTGAATGATTGACTCCGGCTGGCATTTCGCGCATGGGTTGACCAACATTTGCCAAGCGTATTTGCTCACTTTCCACGCGCTCTTTTCCCACAATTCCGGGCAAAAGCGGAACGAGTTTATCCGGAGTCAGTGCACGCGAAGGAATTTCTTCACCCGTGAAAACGGCTATGTCCACCACCGGTTTTCCGTATTGTAACACGGTTTGGCAGCGGGCAACATAATCCACAAAAGCCTTTCCGGGCTTCCACCAGGTTTGGTCGCGCTGAAAGAAAAGCCCGATGCCATCGAGTGTTGTTCCCGGCGCTTTGTCGGTGTACGGATTATGTACAAAAACATGAAAAAAAAGTTTGTTGATTCCCAATGCAAAATTGCGATCGAGCAGCGGTTTCTGCATGGCCGGATCTTCGTTCCAGTTGGTACGTAGCTGCGTAAAACCTTCGGCCTGAATAATGTTTTTGCCATAAATATGTGCGCCGCTTATGGCATCGAGCATATCGTTGGGTTTATCGTGCGTCGGACTGTTGAGCCAAAACTCACCCATTGGTCGGTCAACCTGTGCGAAATGCTTCAGTCCGTCGCTCACAAAAGTGGGCGCAATGCATTCGGCTGATGTTTCGCAACCGTAAGTTTTGGCATTTCTAACCATTACTTTGAAAAACACATCATTTACCAACTCCGAAATGGTAATGCGTACATCGAGTAAAACCTGTTCCGATTTCTCTGCATTTTCAATTGGATATCCGGCCAGTAAAGGCAGATAAGGCATTAAATCGTAACCACGACGTGTGCGGAACTCGTTCGCAAAATTGTGGCTCCAGTTCTGACTACCACATTCCCAGCTGTCGATGTGCATAAATTTGAGCACGCGACTGGCGAGTGTGGAATCTGTTTTAGCAAAAGCAGCACCAAACCAATTATCGAACTGCTTTTGAACGGCCGCTTCTGAAAATTTATCGCATTCCAGTCCTTTTCCACCACCTCCGGTTGCGTTGGTAAGTCCGGTCGTAGTATGTCCCATGCGCAAAATACGCCAGTTTCCGCTGGGCAATTTGCAGGTAAGTTGTCCGTTTTTGAAATAAGCAGTCAGGTTGATAATCTTATTCACAGGAGTACAATCGACTGGTGAGATTTCGTTTGATGAGGTTTTTTCAGCAATACGCCACACCAGTCCGGATTTTCCTTCCCAGCCATTTATTCTGGCTTCGGAACTTAGTTTGATGGCTTTGATTTTCAGGGTTGGTTTCCACTTGGCAGCATCCAGTTCTTCACTTCCGGGTTCGGAACCTTCAGAAGTCCATGCCAACCGAAAATATTTTGCTTTGGTGGGTTGAACTGAAAAAGTGGTATTGAAACCTGTGTTTTGCCAACCCTGTCGTGGCGGAGTAAGCTGTTTGACCACGCTGAAATTCACGCCATCATTGCTCGACAGAACTTTCAGTCGTTGCGATTGAATGTTGTTTCCCGCAGGCGTAATTTCAATACTTCGTAAAGTAAAAGGTTTATTGTAGCTGTATTGAATGTAACAGGGCTTTTCTGAACGAAAATCTTTACCCGAAATTGAAAACGGAATAGAATCTGAGGGATTATTAGATCTCACCCTAAATCCGTCTCCAAAAGAGAGGGACTTTAAGAGCGGTAAAGCATAAATTGCTATATCTTCGTAATAATTTTGAATGGTTTCGGGCTGGCGTAGTTTGAGTTTTTTAATTTTACCACCTTTTACAATGGTATCGGTAGAAACCACTTTTTGCATCGATTCAGCCGGCGTAATCCACGGGCCACCTGCCAGAGCAAAGCCGTCGCTTATGTGCAAGCCCATTTTTAAGCCTAAACTATCAGCAATCTGAAAACTGTAACGCACCATTTCCCACCATTCAGGGCTAAGTTGGTTGACCGGAGTTGGATATTTCGAACCTTCAACACCACGAATTGGCATCAAATATGCACCACCCAATCCGATTTCGTGCATGGCTTTCAGGTCGGCACGAATTCCATCTTTTGAAACAGCTCCATGCATCCAATACCAGAAAGTCCAGGGTTTGGCTTCGGCTGGCGGATTGGTGAAGCTTTCAAGAAGCGTGGTTTGCACTTTTCCAAAACCACTAAAACCAATCATTACTATAAATAGGAGAAGTTTTTTCATTTTATCAACACAAAGTCACGAAGACTCAAAGATATACAAATTAATTTGTGTCTTTGAGTCTTTGTGTTGGTTTAATTGAATTTCAAAATTATACGACCATTATAAACTCCATCCACCCATTTTGGTTGTGCCGAAGGACCGTTTAAATCCGTAGAATTTACCTTGTTGCGTACAGCAGGAATCACATTCAGAATGGAAATTCCGCTTTCGGGCAATGTGTAGAGCAGTTTATCGCGACCATCGCGTGGCTGGTAAATACCCACAAAGGAATTAGGAGTTTCATTGATAATGCTGATTTCGCCTTCGGTTGTTTTCAAATTTATCCAGCTCACGTTGGCAAAATAACCTTTAAACTCAGGATAAGTAAACGATTCGCCCGGAATCGGGTCATTGTAATCATTCGCCCAAATGTCATAAACTGTTCCATGCAAGCGGTTTTGCCAAACACGATATGGCCCATCACCCAACCAGCGTTTACTTTGCACTTTTTCCTCGGGATAATCAAATTTTACGCCCATTAAATCCACCACCGCGCTGAAATTGTAGCTGTAATCAAGCGTTACAGTACCATCAGGGGCGATTGTCCATTGCGCTTTATCCAGATTTCCCAATTTGTAATTGGCTGTAACAATGAGGTTTTTGCCATTTTCTCTGGTTTCAAAACCTGCGAATATAGCAGCGTCGGTAAACTCAGTGTACGTACGGTCTTTACTTTTAGCCGCTTCATCATCGTGATTATAAAACTGATCGAGTGAACGGTCGGCACGGCGGGCAGCAATAAATCGCGGACCGTTGGCGAAACTGATTTTTTTGCCATTCACAGACACTTCTTTTAATTCACCGTCTTTCTGACTGAACGTGAATTTTGTATTTCCTGCGCTT
>JAYRXP010000165.1:0-9477 GCA_041917395.1 Paludibacter sp. | reverse complement strand
TTACACCATTTTTCGCCGCAATTTCGGCCATTTCATACTGATAGGTATAATCAACCCTGAACTGATTTGCCTTGGAGCCCGCAACTGCTAAAGTTGTTCCGAGACATGAAAACAAAACATCACCATTTACATGCGATTGCCACATATCAGGGTGTTCAAAATCAACAATATACTCTTTGAGCTTTGGGTGACTCTGTTGGGTTGAACGACGAACAAAGATACTGACTTCAGTGTATTCGTCGGATGCGAGCAATTGATTTAAAAGAGCAGCACCAACCATTCCGGTTGCTCCGAGTAGTAAAGCTTTCATTTTCTGGTTTTATATTTTTCGTAAGTTGCCAATGTTTTTTCCACATATTCCACCGTTTCCCGTCCACGAAAACGGCCGTATTTTACGACCTCATCATTATAAAAATGCGGATCAGATTTCTTAAGAAGAAATTCTTCCACATGTCCGAACCACACATTTTTATTTTTGCCATATTTTTCGGCCAATGCGCGGGCATCAAGCACATGCGCCGGACCCGAATTGTACGAAGCAAGAATAAATTTTATGCGTTCCTGTTTATTCTCAATCTGCGAGAATGTAAGATTTAAACTCTTGATATACTGCACCCCGGCTTCAATATTTTTTTCGGGATTCATTATGTTTTTTCTGTTTAACCCGAAATTGGAGGCTGTACGTGGCATCAACTGCATAATTCCAGCAGCACCTGCCCATGACACCTGCGTCGAATCGAACCTCGATTCGTGAAATGCCACGGCTGCCAGCAATTGCCACTGCCAGTTTATTTCGGCGGCATATTTTTTAAACAAATGATCGAATGGAGAAATAGCTCCCTTCGGTATCTTTATTTTTTTCTGACTAAAATACAGATTGTTGCGCAGGTATTTGTAATTCAGATTCGAAATAAGCAATTCATTTTCGGGAGATGCACCCCATTTGTCAATTGCTTTTCGCAGGTTCACCGATTCTTTCCTGACAAGCCAGCCATTTCGCTGATAAAAACCAATTTGCAAGCGTACATCTAACTTTTTATAGTACGATTTATACAATCGTGCCACTTTTACATCAGCCACCGTGTAAGCGATTTTGGCTTTTGCCACCTGCTCAATCAATTCTTCCTGCGTTAATGAATCGGCAGCCTGAGCAATTTTGAAATTATTACCGGTTTCGTTGTTCAGTTGTTGCAATCGTTGCTCGAAAGCCGAACCGGCCGGAACTGTAATTGTCTTGTCCTTAATATCAATGGTGTTTGTAATCGTATTGATATTTAAAGGCTGTACAAGTACCTGATAACTATCTTCGAGTGGTAACACAAAGTTAAATTTTTTCCGGAGCGCTTTTGTTTGCTGAAAATTGTAAGCTGCAATATCAATTTTTCGGGTTTCGAGTAGTTGTGTTAAGGCGGTTTCATTTTTGGCCTCTATTACCTTGAGTGTCAGTTTCAGACTATCAGCCAGATTTTGGGCCATTTCATAATCAAAGCCCATCATTTCATCGCGATAATAGAAATAAGATACCGGACCGGCTATTGTACCAATACGCAATGTATCGGTTTTAAGAATAGTCTCCAGATCCACCTCCTGCGAAGCTTCCCCATCCTGATTTTTCGATGTGCACGACAGCAAAAAAACAAAGAATAGCAGAATAATGAGTTGAATATGTCTTTTTAAATGCATTTAATACGTTTAAATAAATTCAATATTTTCATATTTCATTATTTCCATGGCCTGCAACCGCAAAAAAACCTGAGCTGTAGCCACCACATCCTTCTGACAGTAAACTGCAATCCGCTTAATATCCCTTTCGACATAGTAAACATGAGCCACCTGACTGCCATCAATATCGTCTTTCGGTGTTGGGATTCCGAAAACGGCGGTCAAAAGTTTAAGCGAAGTGTAATTTTTATAATCGCCAAACTTCCAGAGTTCCAATGTGTCAATAAAGTTAATCTCCCAGGGCTTTTTGCCGGAAATATTCAAAATTGATGGTAACTTCACCCCGTTTATCAGCATTCTGCGACAAATATAAGGTATATCAAACTCTTTGATATTATGCCCGCAGAGTGTATGTTCTTTTGAAGTACAAAATTTATGAATCAGGGCTGCAAAATCCTCTAAGATCATTTTCTCATTGTCGCCGGCAAACGATTTAGTGCGGAAACACATTTCAGGGCCTTTGAAGAAAATAAAACCAACCGAAATACATACGATCTTACCAAACTCAGCGTAAATGCCTGCACTGCCGGCGTAAGACTCTCCTGCTGTGGTTTCGTCGGCATATTTTTCCGGCATACGTTTTTGTATCAAACGGAATTTATCTTCCCACAAGTGCGCCAACTCCTCCGGAATATCAGCCAAATCAGCTGTTTGCGGAACTGTTTCGATATCGAGAAACATTATTTTCTGAAGGTCGGAAGGAGTCATTTTTTAGTGATTAAAGGTTAGTAATTTAAATAATAAAAAAACTACTTTTCACGAAGATTCTTTTCGATATAATTGGTCAGAATTTCAATTGCAATATGATTATTACCACCCTGAGGAACAATAATATCGGCAAACCGTTTGGTTGGTTCGATAAACTGCAGGTGCATGGGTTTCACGGTTTGTTCGTAACGCTCCATAACTTTGTTTACCGAACGGCCACGTTCCACAATATCACGGTTGATAACACGTATTAAACGGTCGTCGGCATCGGCATCCACAAATACTTTCAGATCCATCATTTTTCGCAACTCGGCATTGGTGAGTACCAGAATTCCCTCCACAATAATTACGTGACAGGGCTTAACCGGAATGGTCTCGGCGGCACGGGTACAGGTCAGATACGAATAAATGGGTTGTTCGATGGTTTTACCCTTGCGAAGTTCCTTTAGATGCTTGGTTAGCAACTCAAATTCGATGGAATCGGGGTGGTCAAAATTAATTTCCAGTCTTTCTTCAAGCGGAAGATGACTACTATCCCGGTAGTACGAGTCCTGCGGAAGTATAGCGACTTCACCCTCGGGAAGCCGTTCAAGAATTTTGCGGACAACGGTCGATTTCCCCGATCCTGTCCCACCAGCAATGCCAATTATCAACATAAAATATTAAAAAATAGGATTAAAAACGAGGCATAAAAATAAGTATTTTTTTTTAATCAGCAACTTATTTGAAATCAACAATTAATTTAAGGTTCAACTGACGGCCTGTGAGGTAGTTTGGCGTTGCTAATTGTTGTCCGTAAATATCGGTTACCCAATAGTAAGAGTTCACATTCTTAAAGTCGAGCAGATTGAATACTTCGAGGTTAATCCAGATATTTTTCACGCCACGTAACCAGTTCTTATCCATCATTTTGTCCACTCCACTGGCTATCAGCCTGGAAGCGCCAATATCGACACGACGATAAGGCGTAGCTCTGAATTTCGACCGGAAAGCGACATTGCGGGGTGCACCAAAGGGTAATCCGTCAGACCATATAAATTTCAGCTGCATTTTATATTTCGGATTATTGGGTAAATAATCCTGAAACATCATCGAAAAAGCATACCGCTGCTCGTTAGGACGCGGTATCCACGTTGGAAAGACTGTTTCGGTGGAAGTTACCTTTCCATTTTCATCATAATTATTTTTCTGATACGAATCGTTCAGTAAATTTTCTTTCGAGTCCATCAGCGACAGATTAATCCACGAATCGGTTCCCGGCACCAGTTCACCAAACAGTTTAAAGTCAAAACCTGCCGTATAAGCCTCTGCATCATTCTCACCGGAGTAACGAATGCGTACATTATCAACGGAATAACTTTCCACCCGGTCAGCAAGTTTCAGGTAAGCCTCGGTTGTAAACTTAAACGGACGTCCCCATGCCCTGAAATGATGATCGCCTCCCAGTACAAATTGCAGCGATCGTTGCGCTTTTATATTTTTATTCAGGTAAATATTCACATTACCCACTGCATCGGAGAGCGTATCACGAATTTCCTTATAAAATGGCGCCTGATAATAAACACCCGTTGCAAAACGGAAATTTACATCCTTTTTCCAGCCCGGAATAACCGAAAATGAAACGCGTGGACTCAGAAGTATCTCGTTATTGAACGTCCAGTAGTTTGCGCGTAAACCTCCTGTAACCGACATCGAAGCCCAGCTCGTATTCCATTTGTAAGTATCCTGAACAAAAGCCGTGGTACGAAACGAAGGCAACGAACTTTTTGCTTTCATATTGTAATACAAATCCACCCTGGTATCGTTGAACGGAAGTGAATAACCGGCCGAATCGCGCCATTCCCATTCATTTATCTTGTCCGATATATATTCATACTGAAGATTTAAACCCCATTTCATTTTGTTTTGCCCGAGAACGAATTCGCCATTGTGCGCAATATTGGCTACCGTAGCTTTCAGTCTGTTACGGGCATGTTCGTGGTATTTACCAATGCCGAGCGAAGCCCCTATTTTTTCATCCGGATTCTTGGCATCTGTTTTTACTTCACTCAAAATATATTCGCCCAGAATATCAAATGTTTCGTTTTCGTTGGTATGAAATGCCGAAGTCAGAAAACTCAGTTTCGTCCGGTCGTTGGGCCGGTAATTAAATGTAAGAGCGCCGAAAGCTGTACGAAACAAATCGCTTTCCTGACCTTCGTAAAAAATAGTCAGATTGCGTGCGGTTTGATAAGTTCCGAAGTCTGTTTTGCGTTCCACAGGACGGAAATTATACCTGTTTTGCGAAAAATTCCCCAGGAAAGTCACTTCCCACTTGGGTTTTAACTGATAAGTAAGATAAGTTTGATAATCGACAAACGAAGGATCGTATTCCCCTCGGGTTTGCAGCGTGCCAAGCAGGTAGGCCGATGTTTTATAGCGAATGCCATGCATTTGGCTGAATTTTTTGTTGGCCGAAGCAATATAGCCGGTTGCACCAAGCAAACTCATTGAAACCGACGATTCGTAAGCTTTTGGTTTTTTGTATTGAATGTCGAGCACCGACGACATTTTATCGCCATACATAGCCTCAAAGCCACCGGCCGAGAAACCTACACTTTGAACCATGTCGGGGTTGATAAAACTTAAACCTTCCTGTTGTCCGGCACGAATAAGCAACGGCCTGTAAACCTCAATACCATTGACATAAACAATATTTTCGTCAAAATTTCCGCCGCGCACATTGTACTGCGAACTCATTTCATTGTTTTGGGTTACGCCGGTAAATGTTATCAGCAACGACTCAATTCCTCCTGCCGCATTGGGCATAAGGCGGTATTTCGAAGGATCAATATAATCGACCGAAGTAGTTTGACGGCGTTGGGCAATCACATCCAGATCTTTAATCTGCTTTGCTTTCGAAAGCATTTCGACCGAAATTTGTATGATTTTTTGCGTGGGTCGCAACGTGTGTCGTACGGTTTCGTAGCCGATAACCGAATAGATGATTGTTATCGAATCACTTACCTCAACCGACAAATCGTAATAGCCGTTCTGATTGGTTGTAGTTCCTGTTTTCGTATTTTCAACATAAACATTGGCCAGTTCAATACCCCTGTTGTTGGTATCAATTACATATCCGTAAATACGCACCTTGTTTTGTGCAAAAATATTGAAACAGGTTATCAGAATAAATACTACGACGATTCGAAATTTCATCCGTTTAAAATTGTTTTTTATTTGTCAGATGAAACTCACAACACAAAATTTAATCATACACCTGCGGGGCAAAATAAATTGAATTTTGTCATGTTCGTTTCACAAATACTTTTCATTGATTCTCAGCCTCAATAAAACGATGTTTTTAACTGATTATTTTCAGGGCAGACAAAAATACTATAAAAACTTGTATTTGCCGGTATGTTGCCGAAAAAACAAAAACATTTATCCAAAAAATTGTACCTTTGCAAAACAAAAGTAACCTGCAAGTAGTTTGATAAACATGGACAAAAAAAGAATAGCAGATATACGTTCCGAATTTCCGATTCTGAACGAAAAAATATATAACAAACCGCTCATTTATTTTGACAACGGAGCCACTACCCAAAAGCCACAATGTGTACTCGACAAAATAAACTACGGTTACGAACACCTGAATGCCAATATTCATCGTGGTGTTCATTTTTTAAGTCAAAGAGCCACTGAAGCACACGAAAATGCACGAAAAGCAGTAGGCGATTTTTTGGGAGCCGACAAACGGGAAGAGATCATTTTCACCCGTGGCACCACCGAAGCCATTAATCTGGTTGCTTTTTCGTATGGCGAAGCTTTCTGTAACGAAGGTGACGAGGTGGTTGTTTCGGTTATGGAGCACCATTCCAATATCGTTCCGTGGCAAATGCTTTGCGAACGAAAAAAAATGACGCTGCGTGTAATACCTATGAATGATAAGGGCGAGCTTGACCTGAATGCTTACAAATCCCTGCTGAATGAGCGAACCCGCATCGTGTCAGTAACCCATGTTTCGAACGTACTGGGAACAATAAACCCGGTTAAAGAAATTATCGAAATTGCTCATTTGCGGAATATTCCGGTACTGATAGATGGCGCTCAGGCCGTACCGCATATTCCTGTAAATGTAAAAGAACTGGACGCGGATTTTTATGTTTTCTCCGGTCATAAAATTTATGCACCTACAGGCATTGGAGCGCTCTACGGAAAAGAAAAATGGCTAAACGCAATTCCTCCATATCAGGGTGGAGGCGAAATGATTGCCACCGTGAGCTTCGAAAAAACAACCTACAACGAACTGCCGTACAAATTCGAAGCCGGCACACCCGATTATATTGGCTCTACAGCGCTGGCAGAGGCATTGCGGTTTGTTCAGGAAACCGGATTGCATAACATTGCAGCGTACGAGCACGAACTTACGGAATACGCTACACAACGACTTTCGGAAATCAAAGATATACGGATTATAGGTCAGGCAGAAAACAAAAGTTCCGTGGTTTCATTTCTTGTTGGTAACATTCATCCCTACGATATCGGAATGTTGCTCGACAAACTGGGAATAGCTGTACGCACAGGTCACCATTGTGCACAACCGCTTATTGACTCGCTTCAAATACCCGGAACTGTCAGAGCTTCATTTGCTTTTTACAACACAAAAGAAGAAATTGACACTTTTATTGAAGCACTTAAACGTGTCGTGGAAATGCTGAGTTAAGATGAAACGTCCATGTGACAATTAAAAAACAAATTATAAACAAATGAAAATTAGTGAAATTCAGGACAATATTATCGAAGAGTTTAGTCAGTTCGAAGATTGGATGGACAAATATGCCCTGCTCATCGACATGGGTAACTCCCTCGAGCCACTCGACGAAAAACATAAAACACCTCAGAATATAATTGAGGGCTGTCAGAGCCGTGTCTGGCTCAACGCCGAATACAACAACGGAATTATAACCTATCAGGGTGAAAGTGATGCCATTCTCGTTAAAGGAATTGTATCGTTGCTGATTCAGGTACTTTCCGGACATTCGCCCGACGAGATATTAAACACCGAACTTTATTTCATTGATAAAATAGGACTCAAAGAACACCTTTCCCCTACCCGCTCAAACGGATTGGTTGCCATGGTTAAACAAATGAAAATGTTTGCACTGGCTTTCAAAAGCAGGGAAAACTGATTGATTTAAGAATTCCGGCCTGCAAAATTCAATAAAACGGGGGAGCAAAACACCATGGTGTTTTGCTCCCCCGTTTTCAGTTTCTGCAACCCGCATTTAACATAAAACTAACATTGGGCTTAAACTTATTTAAATTGTAATTGTTACAATTCTGAATTATATCAATTTAAAACTTTTAATTCAATTTATCTATCAAATTACTAAAAGAAAATGAGAACAAGAAAAATATTGAAAGCCTTCTTCTTCCTGTCGGTATTTACAATAATTCAATTTGTAAATGCACAGGAATACATTACATTCCCGAACGGGACGTTTATTAAAGCAAGAATTGTAGAAATAAGCTCCCTCGAAATTAAATATAAATTATACAACAGTGTTAATGATCAGGTATATTCTGTACCCCGCAATCAGGTTTACAATGTACGCTATGAAAACGGGACCATTGATTTTCTGAACGGGAATACGGTTTTGCCTGCCCCCTCTTCAAATTTAACCAATGTAGAAACATTTAAGACCACTCCGGTAGCTGCAAATCAACCGGCTCCTGCGAAAAAGTCAAACGCTCCGGCTCAAACGACCAAACCTGTTGCTCCCTCATCGACTACAACAGCCGCGTTGCCGGCCGATCTGTCAAAACAATTAAATCTGACACCGGAACAGTTGCAGTTACTCAAAAAAATGCTTGACGAAAATGCAGCCGCTGCAGCAACCCAACAAAGCACAACTTCACAACCAACAACCGCACAGTCAGCACCTCCTGCTCAGGTTCAGCCTTACAGCCAGAGTATGGTAAGTGCTGTTTCGGGTGGAACCACTTCGGTCCAAAACCCCGACCAGGCAGCCAGTGTTGTTTCTTCCTTGCTTGGAAGCCAGACAAGATCGACCTTATCAGGCAACACGGGTAAAATAAAAAGGCCAACGGCATTCAGAGACTACAAAGGTCATCTCGATATTGGTGGCGTGTGGGAAAGTCCCGAGTTTTTGGGTTTCAGCTTTTTGGGTGAATCAAGCATTTCAAAAAGTGATTTTGGATTTGGAGTGGATGCCAATTTTTTAAGCAATATCTATACTTTGAACAAATACGACTTGCCAACCGATTACACGTATAATTTCACGGATATTGGTTTGCGGTTGAGTTATCACATACCCGTCGCAACATTTATCGACCCCTACATTGCAGTTCGGGGATTCTATTACGAAGATGAGGCGAACGATGATTCCGATTTTGATACCGACCTGATTATAGGCGCACGGTTGATGTACAAAAAATTCGGTCTGTTTTACGAATTTCATTTCAATTACGAATATGCCAGGTTTGGTGTTAGTTTTAGTTTATAAAAATCAATTATGCTGGATATGAAAAAAAATATACTTTTTACACTTATCACATTTTCAGTTTTATCTTTATCGGCACAGGTAGCAGTCACCGATGTAAAGTACCGACGCAGTTCGCTTCACACAATATTAATGGAATCGGAACGTTTTCCGTACAAAGACACAGTACTAAATGCGTATTACAGTGCTCCTTTTCCTGAAAAATACAACGATCATACAATAGACGAAAAATCGTTTGATCCTTCGCTCTACGGCAATATCAGCCTAAAAGATGTGGAACCGAATATTATTAACAACTACCTGACACAAAATAAAATTGCGACCAAACTGGTGGCTAAGTGGTTCAACCGTCAACCGAATGGCAGTTTTGACATGAGTCTGATAAGCAATCGCGGCTATTACAATGCGAGCGAAATGGAAACGCTCATTGCTCAGAAATCGGCCAGAGGCGTTGGTTCGCTCGCAGATGCAGGCGAGGAATTGATAAAAAACACCTTCGTGGTGGTTTCCAAACTCAATTTTGTAAGCAATGCAGGTGCAG
>JAYRXP010000164.1:0-3854 GCA_041917395.1 Paludibacter sp. | reverse complement strand
GAAACACTCAGTCAATCGAGCGACGACGAAAAGAAATTGCCCAATAAAGTAAAATGGATTTCGTTCTCCGGACAGTTCTTCAGCAGTATATTTATTGCAAACGATGCCTTTACGGCTACTTCGCTTAAAAGCGTGAAAGAACAGGAAGGTAGCGGCTATCTGAAATCGTACACAGCCGATATGGTGGTTGGTTTTGACCCGAGCGGTAAAACCACAACCGATTTTAAACTGTTTTTTGGACCAAATCAATACAAAGTTCTTTCGGCATACGACAAAGGTTTGGATGGCGAAAATAAATTATTGTTACGCAGCATTATTCCACTTGGTTGGGGAATTTTTGGTTGGGTAAACCGTTTTATGATTATTCCAATGTTTAATTTTTTCAGTACGTTTATCTCCAACTTCGGAATAATAATACTGCTTATGACATTGGCAATAAAACTATTACTTTTCCCGCTGACCTACAAATCGTATATTTCAAGTGCCAAAATGAAGGTGCTGAAACCGGAAATAGATGAAATAAACGCACGCATACCTGCCGATAAAATGGCTGAACGCCAAAAAGCAACCATGGAACTTTACAATAAAGTGGGTGTAAGCCCAATGAGTGGTTGTTTACCTACATTATTGCAGATGCCGATTCTTTTTGCCATGTTTAGCTTCTTTCCGGCTGCTATCGAACTTCGTCAGCAAAGTTTCCTTTGGGCAACAGACCTTTCGTCGTACGACGCCATTTGGAGTTGGAGTACATACATCCCGCTTATCACTACTTACTTTGGTAATCATATCAGTTTGTTCACCTTGTTGATGACTGTAACAACCATTGTTTATACCAAACTGAATATGGCCAACACGCCCACAAACGACCAAATGGGTGGTGCTATGATGAAGTGGATGATGTATCTGATGCCACTGATGTTTATGTTCATGTTCAACAGCTACGCTTCGGGATTGAGCTATTATTACTTTATTTCCACATTGTTGTCGATAGCTCAGACTTATGCTATCCGTGCTACAGTTGATGAGAAAAAATTGTTAGCCCAACTGCATGCTAAACGGAAAGCCAAAAGTGCTTCGCCTAAAAAGAGCGGTGGTTTTATGGAGCGTCTTGAAAAAATGCAACGCGAACAGGAGAAAAAACTCAAAGCAAAAAAGTAAAAATTCAATTCATAATTGAGAATTCATAATTCATAATTAGGGAATTAGAGACTCAAAAAACTAAACTTAAAAGCGCAATAAATCTGATTTTCAAAATTAGACGTATTGCGCTTTTTAATAATATTGTATATTCATTTTAATACAATCAACAAAAGAATGAAACGGTCAGTTCTGTTTTTTTTATCGGCTATTGTTATTGTTTCGTGTACTAAAAACAATCGCTTTGCTATTAACAAAGCTGAAAACACGCAGACATTGCAGTTAGTACGTTTCGATTCGCTGTTGCTCGGTATCGACACTGCGAATGCAGTTGCAGACATCAAAAAGCTTTACAAAAATCACCCCGACTTCATGTCTGTTTTTGCTCAACAGATTATGGGGGCAAATCCGAATGACACGCTTGAAGTGGCGCGCCTGACAAAGTCGTTTCTTTCGAACACCGAATTTAAAAAAGTGAATAACGATGTCCGGAAAGTCTTTGCGAATACGGACTCCATAAAAACCGGCATAAACCAGGCCTACAATTATCTGCATCATTATTTTCCTGAAATAAAAACGCCTCCTGTTTATTTTTTCGTATCCGGATTCAACCGCTCCATTATTCTGGACGATAAATTTGCAGGAATCGGACTTGATCTGTATCTGGGCAGCAAATATCCGAAATACACAGAAATAAGTTATCAGTACATGGTTTACAACATGCGCCCTGCGAGCATTGCGCCCGACTTAATTTCGGCACTTTTATTCAAATATTTCCGGTTCGATGGCACGGAAGAGCGCTTGCTGGAAAACATGCTTTATCGCGGAAAAGTAATGTACCTGCTGTCGGTAATTATGCCAGACATTGAACCCAACGAAATAATGGGTTACAGCCGTTTTCAGTGGGAATGGAGCCGGAAGTATGAAGATAAAATCTGGAACACCATCGTTGGACAAAAAGATTTGTACAGCACCGACCAGCTGCTTATAAACAAATACCTGAACGATGCTCCTTTTACAGCTCCTGGTTCGCAGGAATCGCCCGGTCGTTTAGGCACATGGACAGGCTGGCAGATTATTCAGAGCTATATGGATAAAAACCGGGATGTAACGCTGCAACAACTTATGAAAACCAGCGACTATCAATTGATTTTAAACAAATCGGAATACCACCCGTAAAAAATTTAACGCTATCGTTAAAACAAGTACGAACTTAAATTGAGGTAAGTTTGCAGGTTGTATTCCAGTTTCTAATCGTCATTTCTTTATAAATAGCCGTTCCAATCATTCTGGTCATTTGGCTTTGAGAGGATTTGCTGCTCAACCGGGAGAAATAGACTACGCCATCGCCGGCAGTAACGGAATCGACACATTCCTTTGTTTTAATTTTCGGCAATGCTTCTTCGGAAGTAACCGGCGGTTTCAGAAAAATCACATCATAGCGATATTCGTCAGGATTAACGCCAAAACCATTGGGAGCAGCATTTACAATCCGGTTTAAATCTGTTTGAGCTAATAAAACAATTTTCGAGTTGTAGTTAAAACGCTCCGACAGTGCATTTTCAATTTCCAGCGTAAGCTTTTGATAGTCGTTTTCATTACTATCGAACAACACGTTCCCACTCTGAATATAGGTTACTACATTTGTAAACCCCATGTTTTCGAAGCACCATTTTAAGTCGGCCATTTTAATAATATTATTTCCGCCAACGTTTATACCTCGGAGAAGAGCTATATATCTATTCATAAATCAGACTCCTGTTTTAACCTGTAAACTATCTACTGTAAACTATCTTTCCCCCTCCCACTCTGCGTAAAAGTTTTCTAAATACAATTCCATAAACCGGTGGCGTTCCGCAGCCATTCGTTTACCGGTTTCGGTATTCATTCTGTCTTTAAGCAATAACAATTTTTCGTAAAAATGGTTGATGGTGGGTGCAGTGCTGTTACGGTACTCTTCTTTGGTCATATTCAGATTCGGAGCTATTTCGGGGTTATACAGTTCCCTGTTTTTAAAACCACCGTAATTAAAAGTTCGGGCAATGCCTATGGCTCCCAGAGCATCCAACCTGTCGGCATCCTGCACGATATTCAGTTCGGGCGAACTAAATTCACGAACCTGATTACCTCCGGCAAACGAGATATTTTTGATTATCGCAACCACATGGTTTATAACCGACTCTTCAACACCGTTCGCTTTCAGAAAACTGGCCGCCATTTCGGGTCCAATTGAATCATCACCGTCATTGAATTTTGCATCGGCAATATCGTGAAGCAACGCAGCCAGTGCCACCACTGTTAAGTCGGCCTTTTCGCCGGTTGCTATTTTTTCGGACAATTTCCACACCCGGTATATGTGCCACCAGTCGTGTCCGCCTTCGGCATTTTTCAGGGTTTCTTTTACAAACCGAACGGTTTCGGTTATCAATTTATCGTGTTCCATTTATTAATCTTCAATCCGGTTATAATGACAAACCAGCAGATTACCGTCATCGTCGTGCAGGTGCATACCGTTTCCTTCACAGTACCTGAACATGCTGCAATCGGCACATTTCCCTTTGCGCGCCCATTCACGGTTTCGGAACGGTTCGAAACGGTTATTCCAAACATCCATAAAATTATCGGTGTAGATATTTCCCTGATGAAAGTTAGAACGAATGCTCGGGCAAGCCGAAATAGAACCGTCGGCAAGTACCGAAGCTACATTAACACCGGCG
>JAYRXP010000163.1:0-3291 GCA_041917395.1 Paludibacter sp. | reverse complement strand
CGACGTGACAACTCTTTTTACAACCTCCGGAATTTATGCGCGCATTTCGTCGGAATTGTACCAGCCCGAGCCGGTTTGTGTCAGTCCGCAAATGCCGGCAAACATACTGAAAGACGGTAACAAACTTAGCTGGAATAAAGTGAATGCTGCCAGCGGTTATCTGATTCTGAAAAACGGGGTTTACTTTGCAGCAACCACCGATACTTTTTTTGTTGACATAACGGCTTCTGCAGGTCCTTTGACGGTGAAAACGATTGGACCGCTCGGCCAGTTGAGCAATGCGGGCAGTATTGTTTCTGCTTTGCCAAAGGCAGGGACGGAAGATTGTGACATCCGTTTTTCAAACGGCTACATTATTTCTGAGGTTCCGGTGTTCGCAACCATTTACAATGCTGCCGGAAAGGGCATTCAATCGACAACTTCGTACAGCAACCGTATCACTTTCAATGCAAAATCCGGTTTTTATATTGTTAAATTCCGCACCCAAACAGGAGCGGAATATACTAAAAAGTTGATTTGTACACCATTTTAATCAAATTTTCCACATTGAATTCTGCATTGCAATCTATCTTTGTAACCAATAATTTTTCAATATTATGAATTTCAAATCATTCCCCTTTATCATAATTCTTCTCATTGTCAGTTTCCCGTTTTTGGCTCAGACTCCGGCTTTCCCAACCGCCCAAGGATATGGAAAATATGCCAAAGGTGGACGTGGCGGTAAGGTTGTTTTTGTCGAAAATCTCGACGATTACATTGCCTATAATAACATTGAAGCTCCTATCCCGGGAAGTTTCAGATGGGCGCTAACGCAATATCCGGGAGAGCCTCTCACAGTCATTTTTCGCGTTTCGGGAACAATAAAACTCAAACCATATTTACTTATCTCGGGCTCTACGGTCAAGAGTATGAACGATATCCGTTGTTCGCGTGCTAATCTGACCATTGCAGGGCAAACTGCGCCCGGCGAAGGTATTGTTATCCGCAATGCCAAGGTGAATCTGGGTGGATGCACCGATTTGATTGTTCGCAACGTGCGTTTCCGTATTGGCGATGCAGCTGACCCGACTCCGATTTATGGTTATAAGGTAGGAGGTGTGGCAAAAGATACAGTAGCTCCGGTCGGTTCGTTTTTGCCGGGAGGCTCAATGGGTTGCGAAAACGCTTTACGCGCTATTTTCGATCATTGCGTATTTGGCTGGTCGGGCGAGGAAAACATTACTATGTACGACAACCGATTCACAACTGTTCAGTGGTCGGTTATGCACGAAGGACTATACGACGACGGACACGGAAAGGGAAACCGCAGTTATGGCGGGCAATGTGGCGGCGTAAATGCAACCTGGCATCACAATCTTTTTGCGCATAACTACTCACGCTCGCCACGTTTGAACGGAGCCCGTACCGACAACGAAACAAAGGTTTTTATCGAATTTATAAATAATCTGAATTACAACTGGGGACGCTCCGGTGCACCCTATGGAGCTGATTTATATGCCGGTGCAGCACGCTCGCATACGGCCAATTTTGTGGGAAACTACTACAAACCGGGACCCGGAACTGATGCAAGCAGGGTGTTTTTCAATCTGACTATTGTGTCAGGAGCAAACAATCCGCAGTGGTATGTGGCCGGAAATGTAATGGAAGGATCGTCTGGTATGACAGCCAGCAACTGGGATGGTTTTGCCAATAAACCTTCGAACCTGAGTTTAATCAAATCCGATACGCTTTTATTTCCACCTTTAGCCAATGTGTATAACGGAGCATGGATTGGTTATGCACCTTACAAAATAAATATTCAATCGGCCGATGATGCTTATAAATCGGTCGTGGATAAAGTTGGGACAATCAACCGCGATTCGGTGGAACGGCGCATAATTCGTGAAGTGAAAACAGGAACATCCATTTTTAAAGCTTCGCAGGGCAAGTGGGGAATCATCGACAAATCGTACAACGCCGAAGGATATTTGCCTTATCCGGCAGCTGTGGCTCCTGCCGATAACGACCGCGATGGTATGGCCGACGACTGGGAAACGTCGAAAGGACTGAATCCATCCAATCCCGAAGACCGCAACTGGCTGACTTCCGAAGGTTACACCGCGCTGGAGGTTTATTTAAACAGCCTGATGGGTGAAATTATTAATCCGGTGTTTTTTTCGGGAACGAATGCAGTTTCGATGGAACAGGTAAAAATTTATCCTACGGTTGTCGATAATTTGTTTACGGTAAGTTCGGATTTGTCGTTGATAAATGCTGATGTGTTCAGTATGGCCGGAATCAAACTAAAATCACAACCATTGAACAGAACAAATCAGGTAAATGTTTCAGATTTAAGTGCCGGTACTTATCTGGTTAAAATCAGAAAGAATGATAATACATCCGATTTTTTCAGAATTGTAAAAAAATGAATTCATTCAAAAACTATTAGTAGGTACAAAATAAACAGGTGCTCGTCTTTTATATAAAAACAACTCACAAGTATCAACCATTAAAGAATCAATTATAAACACATGAAAAAAACTACCTTATTTCTGACTCTTGCTCTCGCATGCTTCTCAGATATTTTGAGAGCACAAACAGCCGAAACATGTTCTGCCGATGGAACAAAAGTGTATTATACAACCAATGCCGGATGGAGCAATTCCGAATGGTATAAAATTATTGATATCGATGCCGAATTATTGGGAAATTCCGGCATTGTAGCTCACAATGGCGTAGATGGACGCAATACATCAACTGCTTTTAATTCGGGAACATTCACAACTCCTGTTTACAAATGGAATGATGGCACAAAAGCTTATGAACTGTCAGGAAAGACATGGCCGGTAAAGTATTATATGGCTTGTGTGGCTCCCACGTTCTATAACAGTGCCAGAACAAAAGTTGATAATAGTGTGTCTGTGTCGGGTAACGGAA
Source organism: Paludibacter sp. (assembly GCA_041917395.1). Taxonomy (GTDB): domain Bacteria; phylum Bacteroidota; class Bacteroidia; order Bacteroidales; family Paludibacteraceae; genus Paludibacter. Next base: position 375 of record JAYRXP010000163.1, on the reverse strand, counting down.
CAAACGATGCTCCCTGTTATATAAACAACAACACTGTTAAAACAAGTCCGATCTGGGATAAAAAAGGTTTTATTGAACTTAGCAGACAGGCTTCGGCTGTGGCTAATACCGCTCCGAGTCTTCACGGATATATTCAGATAGATAACCTTCCTTCGGTTGAAAGGGTTCAGTATTCGTTTTCTTCTACAAGCTGGAAGCGCGGTTTTAAACTGGATATAAAATACAATGATGGTGCCTGGCAGCCACTACGGTGGGAAGCCGGTGATAATACACATGCAACAGTGTGTTCTTTTGCCGAACAGGGATATGCTTTCGAAGAAATTATTGGAAAACAGGAAGATCCTACTTCTGTTATTTCGCTTCGTTGGAGAATTT
>JAYRXP010000162.1:0-2291 GCA_041917395.1 Paludibacter sp. | reverse complement strand
TATGAGAAAAAACTGTTTATTGTTTTTAATATTGATTCTAAATGGCAAAACGATAAGCCAAACACACGAAATTGCACCCTCTTCATTTTCTGTTGCAAACGCCTCAGTAGCCGACAGTAAGTATTACTCGGCATTTAAAAATCCAGCCACAGCTGCATTCACGCAGGACATAACGACCGGCATACAGTACGAAAACAAGTTTATTATAAAACAATTATCCGGAAAAAGTATTTATGCAGTTATCCCGGGCAGTTTGATCAATGTCGGAGTTTGCGGCACCTATTCCGGGTACGAATTGCACAATGAATTTTTGGCCGGAATCTCATTTTCCAGAAATTTCAGCGATGCATTTCAGTTAGGCATTCAATACAACTATTATTCGGTGTTTTTGGCCGGGGCCAATAAGCGTTTTGGTTCGTTTTTTCCTCAGGTGGGTCTTTTAGCTAAAATTTCGCCAACGGTTCGTATAGGTTTCACCACATTTAACCCGGGTCAACAGGCGATCAAATTAAACCTTAGCAAAAAACAAATCCCATCGCTATTCAGTTTGGGTTTCGATTGGAAAATATCGGAAAATCTGAATTTTCTGTTTCAGACAGATAAAAACATAAGCGGAAATTACCGTTTTGCAGGAGGCGTGGAATACGATATAAAAAATGTTCTGCTTTTCAAAACAGGAGCATACAAGTCTGATTATCTGATACCTGCTATAGGATTCGGAACAAAAATTGGCGGATTTAGTTTTCATCTCAACACCGAATTGCACCCTGTTTTGGGACTTACAACGCTGGCAGCAGTTCAATACACATTTTCGAAGAAGTAAAATGCTATGAAACAAAAAACGTTGACTGTCTGCATTTTACTATTTTTGTCGCAAGTGATTTTTCCACAATCGGCAACCGAAAATATTGAAAGCATTATTAACGATATTTTCGAGCAATACACGGCTGAGTCAGGCGAAACAATTGATTATGAATCATTTTACAATGATTTAATTTCGCTTTCCGAAAATCCGGTCAATTTGAACAATGCCACGCGTGAAGAACTTGAAAAAATGGCTTTTTTATCAGACAGTCAGATTGAAAACATACTTGCTTACGTGTACAAAAATCAAAAAATGAACTCTATTTACGAGCTTCAACTGATAGATGGACTTGACATGACAGATATCCGAAGAATGCTGAGTTTTGTAAACATTGGCGAATTTACAGAGCAAACCGACAAATTTTACGCGAACGAAATTTTCAAATACGGAAAATCAGATATGTTCATGCGCTTCGATAAAGGTCTCGAACAAAAAAAAGGCTACATTAAAACGTCCGAAAATCAAACACCTTACTTCGGGTCATCTACATATAACTCATTGAAATACAACTTTAATTTCAGAAACCGGATACAGTTTGGCACTTCGATGGAGAAAGATGCAGGCGAACAGTTTTGGGGTAAACAACACAAGGGATACGATTTCTATTCATTTTATTTACAGGCCAACAATATCGGAAAATTAAAAACGATTGTAGCTGGTAATTTCAGAGCCTCCTTCGGTCAGGGACTTGTATTTAATTCGGGCTTCGGGACATCCAAATCGGCCTACACCGTTCAGGTTGTATCGCGCGAAAACGGTTTGAAAAAGTTTAGTTCAACCGATGAAACCAATTTTTTAAAAGGACTTGGCGGAACTATTTTAATCGGCAAAACAGAAATCAGCATGTTTTATTCAAACAAAAAAACAGATGCTGACACGCTGAATGGAAAATTCAAAAGTTTTTACCAAACCGGTTTGCACCGAACCGAAAGCGAGTACAGCAAAAAGCACGCGGTGGGCATGCAAACCCTTGGCATTCATACAACAACGAATCTGAACATCGCACGTATCGGCTTTACAGCAACACACACAATACTCAGCGACACAATTCAGCCCGACCCTGAACCATACAACCGATTCTATTTTAGTGGAAAACGGCAAACAACGCTCGCTGTTGATTACCGTTTACGACTTGGCACATTCAACTTTTTCGGCGAAAGTGCAATCACAAACAACCACGGAACTGCAACTATAAACGGTATTTTGTTTTCGCCGGCAAGCACTATCAGCATTGTAAGCCTTTGGCGTTATTATTCAGCAGGTTACGATACCTTTTATGCAAATGCATTTTCGGAAAGCACCCGTACCAACAACGAAACTGGAATCTATACAGGAATCGAAGTCAGACCTTTTAGTAAATGGAAATTTTCGGTATACGCCGACAGTTATCGCTTTCCATGGTTGAAGTATGGTGTAAATGCACCTT
>JAYRXP010000161.1:0-2596 GCA_041917395.1 Paludibacter sp. | reverse complement strand
TACAACCAATATCATTCCAGCAATAATAGCCAGGGCGCCCAATACCGAGAAAATAAGTAAAAACATCCCGTTCAGTCGCGCAATTCCATCGGCATCACCATTCGCTTTATAACCCGAAAAATACTTGATATAAGCGCTTCCGAAACCAAAATTGAACAGTCCGAGATACGCCACAACCGAGGCCACCAGATTATACAAGCCATACTCACTCTGACCAAGCAGGCGAAGCATAACGGGTGTATAAACGATAGAGATTACACTTCCTAATCCGATTAGAATGTAAGAAAGTAATGCTCCGGCTTTAAGTTGATTTACAGGCATATTTGAAGTTAGAAGTTAGAAATTTGAAAATGAGAAATTAGTTTTATGTTATTCTGTTGTCTGTCGTCAATTATTGATCAGAGCTTTTTCTAAATACTGATACACTTTTTTTCGTTCTGTCTCCATTATTTCGGGAACATGATCGAAATTAATGTCAAAATATTGATTGGTTTTTTCGAGCAAATGTTGTTTTCTATTTTCAAAATAGAATTTTTTCAATAAAGTATCTATCCGTGAGCCCATTGGAGCACTTTTTCCTTCGCGGTCGAACACTACAAACGGACTTTGAAAATGCATTGAAAATATAATACAATGAAACGAATCGGTACAAACAAGCGCAGCAGAACGAATGTAATCCAGAAACTCAGCCGGATCGGCATCGTATCGGTCGGTATCGTGCAAACTGTTCATCATCACTAATTCTAACTGATTTTCGGCTGCCATTTGCTTTAAAACTGATAATCGCTTTTTCGAAACAGCACCAATAAAATACGTAAGCAGGTATTTTTTTTTAGGTTTTTGCGCAGCCGGAGTAGCAATTTTCTGCCAGTCTTCGCTTATTAAAACCAATGTCGGATCAACCAACACTTCCGCTTCCCGGCCACAAAGCGATTGAATGATATCGGCACCTTTTTCTTCGCGAACCGACAAAAAAGCCATATCATTCAAATATTTAGCATAACGCTCTTTAAATTCGTCGGGGATAACAGAAACGCCGAAACTCGGTGCTAACGCAATTCGCTTTTCGCGTGAAACATAACTCAGAAAATCGAGCGACGAACCGTAACGTATATTCGGATTCCAGATTTGATCGCTACCAACCACCACAAAATCGTAACGCTCGTTTAAATTTTCAGGAATATTATTCAATCGTAAAGTAAAATCACTTTCGACAATATACTTATCCGAAAATGCTTTGAACGATTTTGCTTTAGCTCTTTGACAAGCTTCGTAAAGCGGCTTTTTCTTCCGGTCAATTACCTTTTCCCACGTTTTTTGAATAAGAGTTACAGGTGATAACCGGAGAGCATTTGCAGTACGCTTCAATGTAAATTTGAATCCTTTCTCTACCGGTTTTGTGGGATAATTTATTATGCTTTCCACCTCGTAACCCAGCGATTTCAGAATCTCCTGTGCTGCGTAATTCTGCAAACGGTTTCCGTAGTTTACATAATCGATAATTGTATGAATGCCAATGCGTTTCATTTTTCAGACTTTAGAACAAAGAGCAAAGATTAAAGACTCTGGTTGATTTGCTTATAAAGCGTCAGATATTTTTCGGCCATGGCGCGCCACGAGAATTTTTTTGCCCGGGCAATGCCTTTTTCACATAATTCGTTTCTGTATGTTTCGTCTGACAAAATTTTTTGTATAGCCGCTGTAATTTCCTCTGGTTTGGTAGGGTCAACAATAGCTGCTGCATCGCCCGCAATTTCAGGCATCGACGATGTATTTGAAGTAATTACGGGTACACCACACACCATTCCTTCAAGAATCGGAATTCCAAAACTTTCGCGCAACGAAGGATAAAGAAAAACCTTACACTGATTAATAATTTCAGGCATTTCGTTGTTTGGAACATATCCTGTCATTACAATATCGGTGCGAATTTCGGGGTGACCAATATCATTCAACACCTGCATTAAAGCAGATTCTTCGTAGTCGAGCATTACAAGTTTGAATTTTGTTTTGCTGGCAGAATTGAAGTCAACAAAGGCTTTCAGTACATTCGGTGTGTTTTTTTTAGGATCGGTATTTCCCAAAAAAAACAGAAAATTGTCGGGTAAATTGTATTTCTGTTTTGCTTTCTGAAGCAGATTCGTGTCATCAATTTTCCTGAAATGTTCACCTACACCATTATAAACAGCCACCAGATTGTCGCCCAAACCCATAAAGTTACGAATGCGATTACATTCAAATTCAGAAACAGTAGTTACAATTTTACTATTTCGGGCAACTACAGGCACCACCCAACGTCGGTACATGTTCCCGAATTTCTGATAAAGCGTTCCGCCTTTTTTGAAAATACTGATGCTTTCGAGATAAATTATATCGTGTATAATGGTGATAAGAGGCACTTTACAAAAAACAGGTGCCGTATTACTGGTACAATGTAACAGTTCACAACCATAGCGGGCAGCAGCACGTGGCAAAGCAATTTGCTCCCATGTAGGATAGGGACCACCAGCAAGTTCAACAATCTTAAAATTAGGAGCTGCCGGAATACAGGTATTATCAACATCTGGCTTAACGAAAATGATGTACTCATTCTCTT
>JAYRXP010000160.1:0-2003 GCA_041917395.1 Paludibacter sp. | reverse complement strand
TTTCAGCCCGAAATATATTATTCGTCGTATACTATAGATGCGTCCACCAATGCAAGTATTAACTATGTAAAAGCCCCGATGATGCTTGGCTGGAGGGTATTTGACATAGGACTTTTAAGTTTGCACCTGAACGGCGGGCCATCGTATCTGAAACAGCTTGATAGCACCGAAAAGGCTGTTATTAACTGGGAACTCGGTACCGGAGTTAATATCCTGGGCTTTTTGACCACCGATTTGCGCTACACTTTTCAAAAAGGCAGCACCAATGGGTTCACACAGGTTGGTCAGCTTATTACTAATGGCGGTATGCTCAACCTCACTGTAGGACTGCGATTGTAAAAATCGGGCCCTGATCATCTACTTGTTTTTCCTGTATTCGTTGGGCGACACACCATATTCGGCCTTGAAAATGGTGTAGAAATACGATTTGTTGTTAAAACCTGTCTGAAACATAATTTCCTGTATGGTGAGTTTGGTTGTTTTAATCAACCGCTCTGCTTCTTTCAGCCGGATATTACGGATAAACTCAGTAGGTGTTGTATTTGCCAGTTCTTTAATGCGTCGATACAACAGTATGCGTGTAATATTCATCTGATGACAAATAAAATCGGCTCCCAGTTGCTCATTTTCCATGTTGTTTTTAATAATCTCAGCTATCGAGATCAGGAATTTCTTCTCGTCGGAGTGGACAAAGTTTCCGTTAAATTCTTCAATTGACGACAATGATGAATTAAAATACTGCTTCATCGAATCGCGGTTGTGTATGATGCGGCTTACCACCGAAAGCAGATATTTTGTATTAAATGGCTTGGCAATAAAAAATTCCAATCCTCTTTCGTAATTTGCAATTTGTTCGTCGATGGTCGATTTTGAACTAAGAAATACAACTGGTATATGCGAAGTAAGCCTACTGTTTTTAATTTCGGCCAATAGCTCGACTCCCGACATTGTTGGCATCAGGATGTCCGAAATTATTAATTCTGGTCGGTTATGTTTTAATAACTCAATGGCAGATAAACCATCGGCTGCTTCAATCAGTTCGTAGTAGGGCGTGAGTATATCTTTCAGCAAAACGCGAATCTCTGTTTCATCGTCCACAATCATTATCAGGGGTTTATTACCCTCCGTTAGTTGAGGTTTTATGCTTTCTGTCTCAATGTTAGCTGTGTTTCCTGTGATTTCTACCACTGCAACATCCGTTTTTACGGGCAAATGCACTGTAAATGTGGTGAGTTTGTTTTCTTCACTTTCAACGGTTATTTCACCATCGAGTAGTTTTACAAGGCTTTTTGTAAGTGCCAACCCGATGCCGTTGCGTTGAATTTTTCCTTGTCCGGCATTTCGTTCGAAGTTATCAAGTATCTGAAAACGGTTGAAAAGATTGGCTAAGTCTTCTTTTTTTATGCCCGGTCCGGTGTTACTTACTTTAATGGAAAGAAAATTATCTGTATTTTCGATGTCAATTTGAATTTTTCCCTCATCGTTTGTGTATTTGTAAGCATTCGATACCAAATTGAACATAATTTTTTCGAGAGCATCGCGGTCTGAAACAAAGTGTTTTTTATCGTTGCTGAAGTTCAGAGTAAAACTGATTTGCTTTTGCTCCGAAAATTCAACAAAGTTGTCCGAAATATATTTAGCAAGTTCCTGAATATCTATGTTTTCGTAGGTAATTTTTTTATTATCAGTTTCTACTTTTCTGAAGTCCATCAAATCATTAATCAGGCGTTGCATACGCTCAGCGTTGTTTTTAATAATGTGAAGGTACTTCTTGGTAGAGCCATTAATCGATTCGTTTTCAAGCAGTTTTTCGCAAGGCCCGTAAATCAGAGTTAGTGGCGTACAGAATTCGTGAGCAATGTTGGTGAAAAAACGGAGTTTTGCTTCGTAGGTTACCAGTTGTTCTTTTTTTGCCACCCGCTCTTCGAAAATGGTTCGGTTTAACTGAATGCGTTTTTTTATTGTTGAATAAATAAAATAGATGATAACAACAGCGAGAATGA
>JAYRXP010000159.1:0-3254 GCA_041917395.1 Paludibacter sp. | reverse complement strand
GGGCCGGGATTACCGCCTGAAAGAACAGGAGAATCAGCAGGCTCAACAGCCACAATTTTGATATTCGGGTTTTTTGCTTTCAGGTAAGCACCAACACCGCTGATAGTTCCACCAGTTCCCACACCACCTACGAAAATATCTACTTTACCATCAGTATCGTTCCATATTTCCAGTCCTGTCGTTCTCTCATGCACTTTTGGATTTGATGCATTTTCGAATTGTTGTGGGATAAACGAGGCAGGATTGGCTTCGTGAAGTTCTACTGCTTTGGCAATGGCGCCTTTCATACCGTTTGCTCCCGGAGTAAGTACAAGGTTTGCTCCAAGGGCTTTCAACAAATTACGGCGCTCAATACTCATGGTTTCGGGCATAGTGAGTGTCAGTTTGTAGCCTTTAATAGCCGATACCATTGCTAGTCCGATTCCGGTGTTTCCGCTGGTAGGTTCAATGATTTCTACCCCCGGTTTCAGAATTCCGGCTGCTTCGGCATCTTCTATCATGGCCAGCGCAATACGTTCTTTCACGCAACCTGCCGGATTAAACGATTCGAGTTTCACAATTACATTGGCTTCGAGACCTTTGTTTACTGCATAATTAGATAGTTGAACCAGGGGTGTATTACCAATAAGTTCGTTGAGGTTTTTTGCAATCTTTGCCATAATGATATTTTTAAATGGGTTTGTATTTACTTTCAATGATGCAAAATTAGGGTGTTGGCGATATTCATACAATCGCAACGATGGGGTATATTTCATACCATATTTATGGTAGAAGCTTATAGTATTGTGTACTGAATTTATGGCATATAACTTTTAAATCAAAATGTCATAATGTCTGATTTTTAATAGTTTAGGTGCTTTGTTAATGCCAAAATTTCAGAATTTAACCAACGGTTTTAAATTTGAGAATAACCTTAAAACCTTATAACTTTATAAACTTTAAAACTCATAAAAATGAATTTCAACAATTTTACAATCAAGTCGCAGGAAGCTGTACAAAAAGCAGTGGAGTTGGTGCAAAGTAATGGTCAGCAGGTGGTGGAAACGCCGCACTTGCTCAAAGGAATTATGCTGACAGGCGAGGAAGTCCTGCAGTTTCTGTTCGGGAAAACAGGAGTGAATACGGCTATGCTGTCGTCGGTCATCGATAATATGATAGCCGGATTCCCGAAAGTATCGGGCGGTGAGCCTTATCTGAGTCGCGAAACGAACAATGTGCTGCAAAAGGCCATCGATAAATCGTCGAAAGCAGGCGATCAGTTTGTGTCGCTCGAATATATTTTGTTGGCGCTGGTGGCCGAAAAGAATCAGCTCACCAAAGTGCTACACGATGCCGGATTGCACGAAAAAGCGCTGACTGAAGCCATAGCTGAACTTCGCAAAGGAGCAAAGGTTGATTCTGCCTCTGCCGAAGATACTTATAATTCGCTGAATAAATACGCTATCAATCTGAACGAACGTGCCCGCTCGGGTAAACTCGATCCGGTGATTGGTCGTGACGAGGAAATTCGTCGTGTATTGCAGATTCTGAGTCGGCGTACCAAAAATAACCCGATTCTGATTGGCGAGCCGGGTACCGGTAAAACAGCTATTGCCGAAGGTTTGGCGCATCGGATTGTGCGGGGTGATGTGCCCGAAAATCTGAAATCGAAACAACTGTTCTCGCTCGATATGGGTGCTTTGGTGGCCGGAGCGAAGTACAAAGGCGAATTTGAGGAACGGCTCAAATCGGTGGTAAACGAAGTGATAAAAGCCGATGGCGGGATTATTCTGTTTATCGATGAAATTCATACGCTCGTTGGTGCCGGAAAAGGCGAGGGAGCGATGGATGCTGCCAATATACTGAAACCTGCTTTGGCGCGTGGTGAACTGCGTTCGATTGGTGCAACAACGTTGGATGAATATCAGAAATATTTCGAAAAGGACAAAGCGTTGGAACGTCGTTTCCAGATAGTTATGGTGGATGAGCCGGATACGGCCAGTACCATTTCCATTTTGCGTGGATTGAAAGAACGTTACGAAAATCACCACAAAGTGCGTATCAAAGACGATGCAATTATTGCTGCAGTGGAATTGTCGAGTCGTTATATTACTGACCGTTTTCTGCCTGATAAGGCCATCGATTTAATGGATGAAGCATCTGCTAAACTCCGGTTGGAAGTGGATTCGGTTCCCGAAGAACTCGATGTGATTGAACGGAATATCAAGCAATTGGAAATTGAACGCGAGGCCATTAAACGTGAAAACGACCAAAAGAAACTGGAACAGCTGAATGCCGAAATTGCCAACCTGAAAGAAGAAAGCAAGGTACTTCGTGCCAAATGGAGCAGCGAAAAAGCATTGATTGACAAAATACAACAGGCTAAAATTGAAATTGAAGACCTGAAGTATCAGGCCGATAAAGCCGAGCGTGAAGGCGATTACGGTCGGGTGGCCGAAATTCGCTATGGTAGAATTAAAGCTTTGGAAGCACAAATCAGCGATTATCAGTCGGAACTGGCTACTATGCAGGGCAGTCATGCTATGATTAAGGAAGAAGTGGACAGCGAAGATATTGCCGATGTGGTAAGTCGCTGGACGGGCATTCCGGTAAATAAAATGCTGCAAAGCGAAAAGGAAAAATTGCTGCAACTCGAAGATGAATTGCACAAACGTGTAGTAGGGCAGGAGGAAGCCATTCAGGCTGTGGCCGATGCAGTGCGTCGAAGTCGTGCCGGATTGCAGGACCCTAAGCGACCGATTGGTTCGTTTATTTTCCTCGGAACTACCGGTGTGGGTAAAACCGAATTAGCCAAAGCGCTGGCCGAATACCTGTTCGACGACGAAAACATGATGACACGTATTGATATGAGCGAATATCAGGAGAAATTCTCGGTAACGCGACTCATTGGTTCGCCTCCGGGATATGTGGGCTACGATGAAGGCGGTCAACTCACCGAAGCCATTCGCCGCAAACCCTATTCGGTGGTGCTGTTCGACGAAATTGAAAAAGCGCATCCGGATGTATTCAATGTGTTGTTGCAGGTATTGGACGATGGCCGGCTTACCGATAATAAAGGTCGTGTGGTGAATTTCAAGAATACCATTATTATTATGACTTCGAACCTTGGTTCCGGACTGATACGTGAGAATTTTGAACGTATGAATGCCGGAAATCACGATGAAGTGATAGAGCAGACCAAAAATCAGGTTTTCGAATTGCTGAAACAAACCATTCGTCCGGAGTTTCTGAATCGTATCGACGAACTGATAATG
>JAYRXP010000158.1:0-5755 GCA_041917395.1 Paludibacter sp. | reverse complement strand
GTCCGTTCAATTCATCGCCATTTATATCTAAATTTGAATTTCGGTATCCAAAATAGTTGTTGGATATGGTATGATATGCTCCAACTCCGCTTGTAAGCCAAACCACGAGTAAAGTTCCTGAATTGTTTTTGTTCTCGAATGAGCAATGATCGACCGTATTGTATGTTCCGTACATCGAAACCCATTTGCTGTCGACCGTATTCAAAGCCGGATTATAATTGACTATAGCTGTGTTTTTAAGTGTACAATGGCTTGCATTGTCGGACGTTCTGAATTCAACCACCGAACTACCACTCAGTGTTCCGTTCAGAAAATAAAGTCCCGAAACAACCACATAGCTACCGCCAATGGATAAACGGGAAGCGCCATTGAGAATAACCTTTCCGGCTGTTTCAGCTTCGAGCACCACCGGCTTTGTTGCATTGCCATTTGCTGTCAGACTTATTGCCTGATTGGTCCATGTGCCGTTGCGCATAACCAGCGTGTCGCCAGCCACCCAACTGCCATTATTGATAGCAGAGGCGGTTGTAACCATTGTTTTGCGGGCATAAGCACTCACGCTGAAAACAAAAATAAGCAAGTATAGTAGTTGTTTTTGCATGTAGATTGTTTAAAGTGCAGATTTTAGACATCCGCACTTCAATTTATTTAATAGGCGTAAACGTTATTAATTAATTCAACTGCACTTTTAAAGCAGAAGTTTTACCGGTATTATCCACAAATTTTATCAGATACATTCCCTTATCCAAATTTGTATCAAGACGACCTTCGGTAGCAGCACTTAGTACTTCGGAACCAGCCAGATTGTAAATACGCAAATTGCCAGGTTCATCTGTAATTATTGATTTGCCAGAAATGCGAAAGTTGGTTGTGTTTACGTTGTCGATACCGGTGTTTTTACCCAAAACCACACTGTCCCACGATTTTCCCACGCGAATACCGCCAATTTGAGCACCAATACCGCGTTGACGAAGATTAATGCCTAAACCGGAAGTCAAACCGTAATCTGTGGCAACATCAGTCGAAATAAGAACATTGGTTTGTTCTGCTTCTGTTTTTGTCAAATCGGGATCAATGTAAAGAATTATTCTGTCGTTATCAGCGCCATCAATATTGTCATAACAAAAAACGAATAAATGGTTTATGCCTGTACTTAAAGACAGAGTCGGTATTGATGTTGATTCGATATACTGACCTGCCGTGCTTGAATTTTTAGAAACAGCTATTGTAAATAAATCGCCGGCAGTACTGTTTTTAGCAAAAATTCGCCCACGAGTACTACTTGATGTTTTCGAACCTTCATAGGTGAAAAAATCGCGGTAACTTCTGTAACTCTGTGCTGAAATATTCGCTATGAAAGCAGTATAAATTCGCTGACCAACAACTGTTTTTAAGGTGTCATTTCCGAATTTTATAGTTCTTGTTGAAATTCGTTGATTGGCGCTCGTAACGCCTATTGCTGAGTCGAGTACAGCTACATTACCGATATTAGAACCTGCGTAGCCGGTATAAAACAAGGCACCTTCGGCAATTTTGGGACTAACACCTAACGCATCGGCTGCCTTTGGCGAAACTCTCCAGTCGTTATAGCCTTCCACATTACCGTTTATGGTAGCATTTGCAAAGTTCTCTACAAACACCTGAGCGTTTGCGGATAAAATGGTTACAAGAACCAACACGAGTAAAATTACTTTTTTCATAACATTTATTTTTTTGAAGTTGAACAATTTATTTAATATAAAAGATAGTTGTTGTCTTTACCTGTTAGGGGTAAATAAGGCGTATATTTTTGTTTGTAAACTGCTGCAGGAAGAAAACTATCAGCACGCTTTAAAGCCCAGCAAAATTCGGTTTGCACTTTTTCCCAGTCTCTGATTTGTTGATATGGAAATTCTGTTTGTGGTCTGCCTAAATAGGGCAATAAAAACTCAATGGCTTTAGTAATGCTTCTTCCGTCGTGCGAAACGGCATTAAAAATATCCATGTTGAACGACTTAGCCATGGTTGCCATGTCGATGAAATGCGTCAGATTAAAAACAGAATAACCAAAAGCAGTAGTACGGGCTAATTCCAGTGGTTGTGCTCCGTTTGGTTCAATTTGTTTAAAAAGTCGCTTCTCAGGAAATTCACTAATGAATTTGCGGGCAATATCCTCTTTTCCTATAAAGAGAGCAAAACGTGTTACCTGAATATCGAAGGCTACACCATGATTGTTTTTGGCAGCGTTTTCTTCATTACCAATTTCAGAGGTCAACATCCAATCAAGATAGGTTGTGAACCAGACATTTAATTCTTCTCTGTCTTTCTTTTTAAAACTTTTCGATGTTTGTAGCAACTCCACTCCTTCGAGCATTTCTACAAACGAATAAGTATCCAGTACGCCTTCTCCACGTCCTTTCCCTTCGTTGTGGCCGGGTATAGTTTGTCCGAAATTCATATTCGGATTCATTTTTGTGTTTTTATTAATAAACCAAACTCTCAGATTATCGGCAGCTTTTGATGCATATTTCTCGTCGCCGGTTAAATAATACGCCAAACACAAGGTGTACACATTGCGTGTGAACTTCGCAAGCGGAATTCTGTCCAGTTTGTCAATTTCAGGATTTACAACACCATCTTTGCGAATATACGGAAGCCCATCCGCTTTTTTAGGGTCGGGCCACCAGTAGCGTCCCATACTCATATAGTCGTGCTTGTCGCCGCTGGGCGGAGTCATTGGTTTATCCACAACAGTTACCAATGTTGCCGTCATGTTTTTATCAGCCTCCCTTATTATAGATTTTGCGGCTTCCGAATTGAGTGATTTCGCATTATCAATGCTTTGCATGTTCCAAATTCGGGGTTGACTCTGAACGCCCACGGCACAAAGCAGAGCTATAGCCAATATTCCTGCAATATTTTTAGTCATATAACTAATTTCAATTTGATAATTAATAATTTGTAGTTTTTACGCCATGCGATAGTAATTCGAAGTTATCGGTTCTGAATGGAGTTGCCGGAAATCCATCTTTATTGAACAGATTTGCTTCTGTCCAGTTACTCCAGCCATACCGAACAGCAATAGGTTGATTCACACCTTCGGCTGAAACGACAACTTTATTGTTTATAATTTCTGCTTTAGCCGGAACAAACTTTTTATCGGCTCCGCAAATGCTGAATCCTTTTAATTCTCCGTTTGAAGTTAAACCGCTATAAATAAAATCGAAATTAAGAATCGCTTTATTTCCTTCCACTTTTACCGATTTGAAAAGTGGACCGGAATATGGGACATTTAAACCATAAGTTTGATGTAGAGCAATAGCAGCCAGGCGTTCTCCCACCGGTTTTTTATCTGTTGGGTGAATGTCGTTTTTATTTCCCACATCAATTGTAACGGCCATGCCTGTATTTTTAACTTTTTGCCAAGTTAGCAGTTGTGCTTCGCGAAGTTCAGCCCACATGGGTCGTACACCATATGATGGATGGTCATAATTTGACAACTGTGCAAAATAAAACGGCATTCTCGGATTCTTAAAATCGGCTCGCCACTCGCTGATTAATGCCGGAAAAAGTGTCTGGTATTGTTCGGCGCGTGGTGCGTTTGCCTCGCCCTGATACCAGATAATTCCTTTGGCAGAAAACGGAATGATGCGTTTTAACATAGTGTTGTACAGGCCAAAAGGGCGTTTGTAATGCTTCTTGCCCATAGGTTCAACAGGCCTAACGGCTGCCGGGTAGCCAGCTTTTACTGAGTCGAAATAGATTTTTAAATCTTTTTCGTATTTGTTGTAAGAAATATCATAGTGCTCTTTCCCAATGGTTTTCTGAAACTCTTCGTAGTAAGTTACTATTGGCGCATGATTTTTATTTTGCATAAGTTTTTCACGACTCATCCAAACTTCGGCTGCCGTTCCGCCTTTGTAGCAACAGATTATTCCCACCGGAACATTCAGATTTTTCTGCAATTGTTTTGCGAAAAAATAAGCTGCGCCTGACATTGCTCCGGCATTTTCGGTTGTTGCCGTGCGCCAGTTCATATCGCCACGTGTGCGGTCGCCTTCGTAAGCCACAGCCGGAACAAGCACAAAACGTATATTGGTGTTTTTGGCAATTGCTAATTCCTGTTTTCCACCATATGATTTTTCGAGCTGAAAGGCCATGTTGGATTGTCCGCCTGCTATCCAGACCTCGCCAACGTACACTTCGTTGAGTTTTACGGTGTCAGTTGTCGAATACGAAATCAGACTATAAGGCCCACCTGCTTTCAGGTTTTTTAGTGTAATTGTCCAGTTACCATTTTTGTCCGAAACTGTTTTGTAGCTTCTGTCCTGAATTTTAATCACCACATCCTTCGCAGCCTCAGCTTTTCCCCAGACGAGTACATTTGCTTTTTGCTGAAGTACAACTCCTTCGTTAAATAGCTCACCAAGTTTAAACTTTTGCGAGAATGCTGTATTGCCGATTAAAAAAAGTACGATAAGTGAATATAATGTTGTTCTCATTATTGAATTGTTATTTTTGCTGTGAGTTTGCCTTCAGCATTTTCAGTTTTTATAATATAAAACCCTTTGTGGTTGAGGCTAACCGAATTTGCTGTTGTTGAAATAACTTCTTTACCTAAACTGTTGTACACTTTGGTTGTAGTAGGTAATGAACTTAAAATGTTAACAGTATTTCCATTTTTTTTGATGCTAATATTTTCTGTTTTCGGTGTTGTTATTGCAGTAGATTGATTAGCAAGTACCTCATCTATAAATTGTAAAATCTCGGTTTCCATTTGTGTGTTGTATTCAGTAGGAAAACCGCCATGACCGCCATTTGGAACGGTTGTGAATTTGCTTTTTACGCCTGCGTTTTGCAATGCGGCATAGAGCGTAACCGATTGATTGTATGGGATAGTTGGGTCGGCATCGCCATGAATAATATAGGTTGGAGGCGTGTTTGCATTTACGTACGTGATTGGAGCAAGCGAGTTTACAAAATTCAAATCGCTGAAGCGTTCGCCTGTCCAGGCAATAAGTGAACTGTACGACATAAGTTGTGTAAAGTCACAAGGGCCGTATTTATCAACTATTGCCATAATTTTTATTGGGTTTGTGTATTGAACACAGTCGTTGTCGTAAATACGATTATTCTGCAAATAGGCTCCCATTAAAGCCAGATGTCCCCCTGCCGAGCCGCCTTGAAAAATTACTTTATTTACATCAATATTCCATGCCTGAGCATGATTAAGAACATAATGCAACGCGCCACGTACATCTTCGACGCAAGCTGGAGCTAATGCTTCGCCACGAAGTCGGTATTCGACATTTACGACGGCATAATTCCGGTTGAAATACATGGTGAAGCCACCTTGCTCTTCCTTGAATCCGCCACTCCAGCCTCCTCCGTGCATATTAATAACTACAGGAACAGGCGTAGTAACATTGGTTGGATAATAAACGTCCATGCGGGTGTTGGTGCTGTTTACATTTTTGTAAACTACGTCCAATATAGCGCTGTAGTTCGATGGGTAAACCACCGATTTCAATGTTTGGAAATTTACGGTTACAGCTTTTGATAAGTTGGTAACATTTCCATCTTCGGCAAATGCACCAGCCGAAACTGAGAATGTATAGGCTTTGTTTGAGCCGGGAATATTCTCCAGCGAAACAGGAATTGATACTATATTGCTGCTGATAGTACAACTGCTAAGTGGAATAGAAACGCCGTTAAGTAAAATTGTTCCACTTGCTTTTTGTACATTTTTATTAAATGTGAGTGTAATTGATTTTTT
>JAYRXP010000157.1:0-5460 GCA_041917395.1 Paludibacter sp. | reverse complement strand
CGGCATCAATGAAAACAAGATCAAAAGTTTCATTCAGTGTATTAATAATTTCGAGTGCGTTGCCGATATGTAATTTTACTCTTGCTCCATGTTCCACACTGTTCAAATTTTCGAGAATAAAATCTTCCAGCTCATCGTCGCATTCAACGGTGTGTAAAATTCCTCCTTCAGGTAGTGCTTCGGCCATGCAAAGCGCCGAATAACCCGTAAAAGTGCCTAATTCAAGAATTTTTACCGGTTGAATCATTTGACAAAACATAGCTAAAACTCTGCCCTGTAAATGTCCAGATAGCATTCTCGGATTAATCATTCGCAGATGTGTGGCACGGTTTATTTTTGCCAGATATTCAGGTTCTTTTTCGCTGTGTTGAAGTATGTATTCTTCGGTAGTCATTTTTTTGAGCTATTTGTAAGTTAATGTACTGAATTGTTCCGGATTGAAAATTTCGTTTGCAATCTCCTGAAGTTGATCAGCGGTTATTTCTTCAATGTGCTTCCGAATCGTTTCGGGCTCGTCAATTTTGTCATATCTCAAAAAACTTTTACCGATACTTAAAGCCATGTTTTCTTTACTTTCAGATGCAATGGCCATTTGCCCCATTAATTGCAGTTTGTATTTTTTTAGTGCAGAATGACTGATTTTTTGTTCGCGAAGCTTTGATAATTCATTGTAAACCAATTCCTCACAGCGTTTTGCATTGTCAGGATCGCAACCGAAATAAACTGTCCACATGCCGGTGTCGGTAAAAGGTTGAAATACAGACTCAACGTTATAAACCAGTCCGTGCTTTTCGCGGAGCGAAAGGTTCAATAAACTATTCATACCTGGCCCGCCCAGAATATTGTTCAATAAATACAGACCCATTCTGTTAGGATGATACAAGTTGTAGGCAATATTCCCAAGTATAAAATGCACCTGATGCGTGTTTCTGTCAATGAGTTTCTTCTCGGGAATATATTTTTCAGGCTTTGTCCGGTTAAGTGGTTTTGACTCACTTCCTGTTTTGTTAAGATACTTTTCTGCCCATCTTATTAATTGTCTGAACTGCAGTTTTCCGGTTACAAACAATACCATTTCGTGTGGCAGGTATTGTCTGTTTGCAAAACTCAGTGCTTTTTGAGTTGTCAGATTTTCGAGTACTTCAGGCTTGCCGAGAATGTTGTGTGCCAGGTGGTGTCCGTCGAACAGCAGTTCCTCGAAATCATCGTAAATCAGTTCGGACGGACTATCGTTGTAAGATTGTATTTCGTCCAGAATAATAACCGTTTCTTTGTCAATTTCTTTTTGTGGAAAAGTTGAACGAAGGGTAATATCCGAGATAAGTTCGATGGCCCGCTCCGTATATTCATTAAGTACAGCAGCATATACCACAGTTTCTTCCTTCGAAGTAAAGGCATTTAACTCACCGCCTACATGCTCCAGTCTGTTAATGATGTGTGCCGAACGTCGTTTGGAAGTTCCCTTAAAAAGCATGTGTTCGATGAAATGAGCCATTCCCTGTTCATCCTCAAGTTCGTCGCGTGACCCTGTATTTATAACAATTCCACAATAGCTCACAGCACAGTTGTCGGGTTTAAATACGATTCTTAATCCGTTTGCAAGTGTATGGTTGTAATATGTGCTGTCTCCGGATACTGACATTTATTTTTTTATGGTATTTAAAATAAAATGAGGCTTTTGACCTCATTTTATGTGTTTGTTATTTTGTTTTCGAAATTACCTCGATGGCTTTATTCACAGTTTTGTCGTCTCTGAAGAATAACGGGTAAAAGCCCTGATCGCCAAGTATATTTCGTGTGATGTACGACTTTAGCTGCGTGTTAATCAATCGTTGCGAAATGCTAATTTCTTTATTGTTTGGTTTTACACCTTTTTTAGCCGCAAATTCAACAAATTGTTTCAGCAAGGGTTGTGTGCTCAAATAAGCATCCATCGTTTGCCACGTTTTAATTGTGTTTAGCTTTTTGCGGTTTTCGTCGGTGTATTTAAACGCATATTGATATATAAAGCCGTAGTTTAGCACTTTATTAAAATAAGGAGTGTATTCGGTAGTGTCTCTTGGAACAAAAATATCGGGCATAATGCCGCCGCCGCCATATACAGTTCTGCCTTTAAGTGTTTTGAATTTGAGCGAATCGGCAACATGAATGCTGTCTTTATTATCAAACTCACCATGCAGATAACGATTCATAATATCATTTTCGTAGTCAGCAGCTTTTCCTTTGACGTAAGGTTTCTGAATACTTCTGCCCGATGGCGTATAATAGCGTGCAACAGTGAGTCTGAGAGCTGAACCATCGGATAAATCGTATTGTTGTTGTACCAGTCCTTTGCCAAACGACCTGCGGCCAATAATCATACCTCTGTCATTATCCTGAATAGCTCCGGCAAATATCTCGCTGGCCGATGCCGAAAACTCGTCGATTAAAACCACAACAGGAGCATTTATGCAACTGCCTTTTCCATCGGCATTGGCATCGAACCGTTTGTAGGCCTTTCCTTCCGAATAAACAATCAGCTGTCCTTTTGGTAAAAATTCATTTATCATGTTTATAGCCTGATCCATAAGTCCGCCACTGTTTTCGCGGAGGTCGATAATGTATTTTCGTGCTCCTTTTGCACGCAGATCTGCTATGGCATTCAAAAATTCGGAGTACGTATTTTCAGCGAATTTATTTACTTTGATAAATCCGGTTCCGGGGGCAATCATATAGGCAATGTCGACTGAATTTACAGGGATTTTTCCTCTGGTTACGGTATATTTCAGAATTTCATTTGTTCCATATCGTTTCACTCCAAGTTTTACTTTTGTATCAGCTTTGCCACGGAGTTTTTTCATTACTTTTTCGTTGGTAATTTTTTTTCCGGTAAAAAGTGTGTCGTTTACTGTTACAATACGGTCGCCGGCTAATAAACCTACTTTTTCGGAAGGACCACCGCTTATAACCGAAACAATCATAATCGTGTCATTCTGAATGTTGAACTGAACTCCAATGCCACTAAAACTGCCTTCGAGCTGACTATTTACTTCTTCGAGGTCTGATGCCGGCACATATACCGAATGTGGGTCCAGTTTGGCTACGAGATCAACGATTGCTTCTTCAGTCATGCTGTTTATGTTGGTAGTATCAACATATTTGGCATCAATCATCGATAATACTTCATCAATTTTACCGGCATTTATTCCCGAAAAAATTCCCTGTAATGAGTTTAGATCACGAATTTTGGAGCGGTTCGAAAGAATATTGCCAAGTACCAGGCCTGCAACTACCGACACAAAAACGATAAGTACTAAAAGCAGATTTTTTTTATTCATACGATATTTATTGCTGTTTATTTTGGTTCGTTAAAAAAGATACTGTTTACTCTGTAAAATCATATTTCGAGGAAAATAACCTCGATGCCGGCTCTTTCCAATAATTCAACTCCATCCATTATACGGTATTTTTCGCCGTAAATAACACGCTTTATGCCTGCCTGAATAATTAATTTGGCACATTCAATGCATGGCGAAGCCGTAACGTACAAAGTGGCGCCATCGCTGCTGTTGTGAGAGCGGGCAACTTTGGTTATTGCGTTTGCTTCGGCGTGTAAAACGTATGCTTTCGATACATTGTTTTCGTCTTCACATTTATTTTCAAATCCCGATGGGGTGCCATTGTATCCGTCGGAAATAATCATTTTGTTTTTTACCAGCAATGCGCCTACCTTACGCCTTTCGCAATAGGAGTTTTCAGCCCAGATACGGGCCATACGCATATATCGGATATCCAAAGTCTGTTGTTTATTTTCCATTTTTCCAAAAATCTTTAAATTATTGTTCTGCAATTCCCGGGAAATCGCCTATAACACTGTAAAACTGGTCGTCGGTAATGCCAATTTGCTTACATGCCAAACGTGCTCCTTCAACGTGTCGCAAATTATTTTCGCCTTCAATTTTCAGAGCAACTTCTACTTTTTTGGTTTTGAGGTAGGTAGTTCCCTTCTGAATCTCAAACGCAGGAGTATTGTACGAAAATGCAACGATATCGCGACGAAGCTTTAGAGCTATTTCCTGCAAAATCTTATCTTCTTCGAGGTAAATCAGTCTGCCCTGAACTTCCATTAAATCGATAAACTTGCTGAATCGCTCTTTGTAATCACTTTTGTTCTCCGGCTCAATGCCTGTAAGTACTGCAATCTGCGGCTTGTAAAAGTGAAATTCAGGACGTGGTTCGATAATCGATGTGTTTTGTTCATAGCCTTCGAATACGGCAATCCTTGATTCGTACGATAGTTTTATTCTGTTGTCAAAACCTTCTATGTCAGCGTTTACCAAATAATCAGCATCGATGCGCAACTTCTTCAACACAAACATAATCATGGCAGTAAGCATCGACTTTCCGTTGTTTCCGGCAACCACAATGCGTGTTTTGCTTCGTGTTTGGAGAAACAGATATTCGGGTAGTGTGTGAATTTTCAACCCGAGTTCTCTGGCTTTTAATAACTCAGGATTGTCGACAGAAACGCCCCGACCAACTATCACTGCCGAAAGTCCTTTGTGAATTCTTTCCGGAAACCAACCTGCTTTGTCAGGCAACAGACCATGTTCCTTCAGGCATGTAGCAGCCTTTTCCGAAATATTTTCGTCAGAACAGGTAGCCACGAAATTACTTTTTTTGCTGATAGCAATGGCCAAACTAAGCATCATGTCACTACCTGTGGCAATTAAATGTACGCGTTGCATGGTTTATAGTTGAATGTTTTATGTTTTTGCAACAATAATGTTGCGAAATACAAAAGTACAAAAAAATAAGTCCCGAAACACATTCGTCAATAATTAAACGTTTTTAATTTAAAGTTAGTCTGGTTTTCTGTCGAACTCAGGTTTTCTGTAAAGAGAAGGGATCGTGGTGTGCTAATATACCCGCAAAAAGTAAGAGGGTGCCGTTACCGACACCCTCTCCTAACAAAACATACTATTGTTGCTTTTTATACTGTTACATCTCCGGAGCTTGCTTTTTCCGTTTTCGGAAATTTTCGGTCGCCGGGATTTTGTCCCGCTTTCCTTTTGCCTGTGTTGTGCTGCTTCGCTTTTTTTTGTTCGGTTTTACCCGCTTTATTTTTGCTCTTCAGCCCGCTTGTCGGCTTTCCCGATTGGTTTTATTGATACCTTTTTGCACGTCCTTACTTGTTCCGGGTTTTTCCGTTCTTTCGAACGTTTCTTCCGATTCCTTTCAGGGTGGATCTTACTTTAACCGAATTTTTATTTGGTCATCGTAGTCCCCGGCGTGTTTTTTTGAGTATCGCAATCTCCTGTCGGCGTTTATCGTTCATTAGCTTTGCTCATATCGCTTTTTGCGCTGTTGGCCTGCTGATTGCTGATAATTGCTTTATCTGCTAAAATTTCTGCACCGCGACTTTTAATTTTTTTGGACTGCATCGTCCTGAATTTTTAAGTCACAATTCCCGGTTGACAT
>JAYRXP010000156.1:0-5256 GCA_041917395.1 Paludibacter sp. | reverse complement strand
TTATTTTTGTCGCATGTTGAACCTCTGTGGTTTGTTTTTTGCGTTCTAATTGCAGAATAAGGCATTCCTGAAGTGTGGTAGCTCCAACTCCGGCGGGGTCGAACTGACGAACAATGTCGATGATATGCATCATTTCTTCGTCGGTTGTTTGTATTCCTGCCTGAAAAACGATATCGTCAACCATCGATTCTGCTGTTCGGCGCAAATAGCCTTCGTCATCGATATTGCCAATTACATATTCGGCTAATGCATATTCGTGTTCCGAAAGGTCGAGTAAGCCAAGCTGATCAATCAGGTTCTCGTGGAATGTCATGCCTGCCGAAAATGGTATGTCTTCCCGTTTATCATCTTTCGAAGTATTGTTGGCCTTTAGTTTGTAATCGGGGATGTCATCGTCCATCATGTATTCATCGGGGTCGAAATCATCATTGTTTCCGCCCTCGTCGTTAAATTCATTTTCGTAGTCATCCTGATTGTTGTCGGCCTCGGCACCTTCCTCCAGTGCCGGATTTTCTTCCAGTTCCTGACGTATACGCTCTTCCAGCTCCAAAGTCGGAACTTCGAGCATTTTTATAACCTGTATTTGAGCAGGCGAGAGTTTTTGTTGTAGCTTTTGTTGCAGCTGCTGTCTTAACATGGACGAATCATCTTTTTTTACTTTGGCAAAGATAATATTTTTTGATGAAATGAACATGATTAAATCAAAAGGGCCAACGCATTTTTTACTTGCATTAGCCCTCACTGATTTATTTCTGACGGATAAAAATCTGTATCGGTGTTCCTGTGAAATCGTACTTCGAACGAATTTTATTTTCAAGGAATCGTTTGTATGGATCTTTAACGTATTGTGGTAAGTTGGCAAAAAACACGAACGTAGGAATATAGGTGTTCGGGAGTTGAGTTATGTACTTTATCTTTATGTATTTACCTTTAAGTGCCGGTGGCGGATAGTTTTCGATTGCGGGCAACAGGTATTCGTTGAGTTTTGCTGTCGGAATCTTCCGGAATTTGTTTTCGTAAACCTGTACGGCCGTGTCGACCACTTTCAAAATACGCTGTTTGGTGACAGCCGATGTAAAAATAATGGGAAAGTCAACAAACGGAGCCAGTCGTTCACGAATAGATTTTTCGATGTTTTTAATATCGTTTGTTTCTTTATTTTCAACCAAATCCCACTTATTCACAACCACAACAAGTCCTTTCTTGTTTTTTTGAATCAGTGAAAAGATATTCAGGTCCTGACTTTCGATACCACGCGTGGCGTCAATCATCAATATACAAACATCTGCATTTTCGATGGCACGAATGGCACGAACTACCGAGTAATATTCCAAATCCTCGTTTACTTTCGCTTTCTTGCGGATTCCGGCAGTATCAACCAAATAAAAATCGTGTCCGAATTTATTGAATCGGGTATAAATGGCATCACGTGTTGTTCCGGCTACGTCGGTTACAATGGTGCGATCTTCACCCATAAAAGCGTTAATCATGGAAGATTTTCCGGCATTCGGACGACCAACTACCGCAAAGCGGGGCAATTCTTCGTCGATATCTTCGATACTGTCAGGTTTGAAGTAGGTGAGGAGTTTGTCCATCAAATCACCTGTTCCAAGACCATTTAATGCCGAAATCATAAACGGATCGCCCAAACCGAGTTTGTAAAATTCGGCTGCACTGTATTGCCATTCAAAAGTATCGGCTTTGTTTGATACAAGTAATACGGGTTTAGTGCTGCGACGTAAAATTTGAGCAACTTCGAGGTCGTAGTCGGTGATGCCGTTTTGAATATCAACTAAAAAAAGAATAACATCGGCTTCTTCGATAGCGAGCGTAACATGGCGTTTTATTTCGCCTTCAAAAATATCGTCGGAATTTACAACCCAACCTCCGGTGTCAATCACCGAAAATTCGCGGCCATCCCATTCCGATTTTCCATACTGGCGGTCGCGTGTGGTTCCCGCTTCTTCGTTTACAATAGCCCTGCGGCTTTTGGTAAGTCTGTTAAAAAGGGTCGATTTTCCTACGTTCGGACGACCCACAATTGCTACAATATTTCCCATTGTTTTTTTGTATATCTAAATAATTCAGATATTTACATTCCATTTTAATAATCACCCCGATTTTCACAAATCTCAGGTGTGGGTGCAAATAATTCGGACGCAAAGGTACTCAAATTTGTTGGATTGGGAAAATAGAGGGTTTACTTCAAATATTTCACCGGATATAATGCTGCTAAAAAGCCCATTATAAGTACGGTAACAAAAATCAAAAATAAATCGGTAATATTGGTTACAACAGGATAGGCATCAACGACATAGCCTTCGCCCAAACGAATTATGCCAAAATGTTCCTGTATCAGACAAAGTATAGTGCCTGTTATAACACCTGCAACAGCTCCGGTTGCTGATATCATCCAGCCTTCGAGTAAAAAGATGCGTTTTATGAGTCTTTTGTCAGCTCCCAGACTTTCGAGCGTGGTTATGTCGTTTTTTTTGTCGATGATAAGCATTGATAGCGAGCCTATTATATTAAAACTGGCAATGAGCAGAATGAAACTGAGTATCAGAAAAGTAATCCACTTCTCAATTTCCATAATTTTGAAGAAACTTTCCTGTTGCTCGTATCGGTTTTTTACGCTATATTTCTTACCTAATAGATTTTTTATTTTGTTTTGCATGTCAGGCAAATTGGTTGCAGGCTTCATTTTAAGTTCGATAGCGGTAACCGTATTCGAATCGTAATCAAATAATTCGCGGGCATGATTCAGCGAAATCAAAACATATTTATCGTCATACTGAGCCTGTTGTACTGTAAATATCCCTGATACAAAACTTGCCGATTGATTAAAACTGTTTTCGGGTCGAAGGAGATTGATTTTTGAATTTCGCTTCGGACTATAAATGTAAAGCGGATCTATAAAATGGGCGTTTAAGCCAAGTGTGCCCGCTACTCCGATTCCTGCTACGGCCCTTTCAAATGCTCCATCGTACAATTTGAATTCCCCATCGTACATAAGCTGCTTTATGTTTGTTAGTCGGGCAAAATTTTCATTCACACCTTTCACTGTTGCAGGCATTTGTTTGTCTCTAAACCGAAGTAATGCATTCTCTTCGATTACCTCAGTAAATACTGCAATTGATTTTAGATTACGCAGTTCCTTAATTTCAGGCTGAGTGGTATCGAAGCTTTTACCTTCGGCAAGCGTAATGCGTAGTTCAGGATCAAAAGAAGAAAACATATTTGTTATAAGTCCCTCGAAACCATTAAAAACCGATAGAACAACCACCAGCGCCATTGCACCTATGGCAACTCCTGTGGCAGAGATTGCCGAAATAATGTTGATAGCATTGTGCGACTTTTTAGAAAATAAATAACGACGGGCTATCCTTAAAGAAAAAGATAGACCGCGTAATTTAAGTTTCAAATAATCACTGCTCATCGTTCGTTTTTAGTCGAGTTCGATAACTTCACCTTCCTTCAATGGTGACGGTGGATCTTGCTTTAATAAATTATCTATATTTTCCAGATAATCTAATGAATCATCGATGTGAAAATGCAGTTCTGGTACAATACGTAGTTGATTGCGGACACGTTTGCCCAAATCGAAACGGATTGCTTTTGTATCAGCATTAATGTGCGTAATAACAGTTGCCGCTTTTTCGCTCGGGAAAATACTCAAATGTACATGTACTATGCCTAAATCAGGGCTTACACGAACTCCGGTAACCGTAATTAATGTTCCCTGTAGTTTTCGGGCATAAAGCAAAAAGATTTCTCCGAGTTCTTTTTGCAACATTCGCGCTATTTTTTGTTGTCTTGTTGTTTCCATTATTATATTTAGTTTTCTAGTTTTTGTATTAATTCGTTTGCATCAAGTTCAATTTTTGAAAATGCAAACCATTTTTTAGCTAAATCTTTGAGCGAAGCTCCAATATGATACACTGTTTTGTTGTCTATAATCAAGAAACGGTCATGCGATTTTTTAAATACTTTTACTTCAACAGGCTCATATTGAGCGTTAAACTTTTCAATATCCAAATGCAATTGGTCTGAAATTTTCGAAGTATATATTATGGCTTTTGTACCCGTATTTCTTTTCAATAGCAAATGTAAAACGCTTTCATCAATGTAATTGTCAATTAAAACGATTGATTTTCGGGCTGATTTCATTAAATCAGCAGCAAATTTCCAGGCATCGAATATCTGACCATCATAAAAAATTCCCTCGTTGGGTGGAAGCGTTGTTTTTATCAGTAAATCAAACTTTTGATCGTGTTCTAATATCTTCTTTTCAATCCGGTCAAATCGTTGATTTACAACGTGCCCGTTCAGTAAATATTGCTTCAGAATCTGGTTTGCCCAAATCCGGAATTGCGTTCCCCGTTTTGATTTTACCCGGTATCCCACTGATATGATGACATCAAGACTGTAGAATTCAATTTGGCGAAGGACTTCTTTTCCTCCTTCATTTTGAACTGTTGCATTTTTTGCAACAGTTGACAAAAAATCCAACTCTCCTTCTTCAAAAATATTCTTTATGTGTCTTGATATCACAGATTTGTCACGTTCAAATAAATCACTCATTTGATTTAGCGACAGCCAAACAGTCTCATTTTCAATGCGAACTTCTATCTGAGTAGAATTTTCGGATTGATATAGTATTATTTCTCCTTCGGTTTTCATAAATTTGGTTGTAAGTCAATAAAGCGTTGATTTGTATGCTTTTATATTCTCCACTCAAACCCGTCCTTGGTATCTTTAATTTCAAATCCAAGTGCTGTTAACTCATTGCGAATCTTGTCGCTCGTAGCCCAGTCTTTGTTCCGTTTTGCTTCCAGTCGCATGTTAAGTAATAGGTCGATTGCATTTTTATAGGCCTCGTTTCCTGCAGAAGCTTCCGATTCGGTTTTTAATCCTAAAATATTTTCGATATACAGCGTAAATACGGCTTTTAATTCCGATAAATCTGCTGCATTTATGCTTTCTTTTCCGTCGTGAACAAGATTGATGGCTTTCAATGCTTCAAACAAATGCGAAATAACAATCGGTGTATTCAAATCATCATTCATTGCCTCATCGCATTTGGCCATCAAACCGGCTGTCTCAACCGTCGAAGTTGCCGAAGCTGTCAGTTTCTGCAAACGGGCATAACCTTCCATCAAACGACTCAATCCTTTTTCCGATGCTTCCAGTGCAGTGCTGCTGAAGTCGACTGTGCTGCGATAATGAGCCTGTAGAATGAAAAAACGAACAGTC
>JAYRXP010000155.1:0-4833 GCA_041917395.1 Paludibacter sp. | reverse complement strand
GGGCAAAAATCGTAAAACAATTCAATCCTAAAAACCCAAAATCACTGGCATTGCGTACACACTCGCAAACTTCAGGTTGGTCGTTGACTGAGCAGGATCCGTTCAACAATGTTGGTCGTACTTGTATCGAAGCTATGGGTGCTGCATTAGGTCATACTCAGTCACTTCACACCAATGCATTGGACGAAGCGATTGCATTGCCAACCGATTTCTCTGCTCGTATCGCACGTAATACTCAGATTTATATCCAACAGGAAACTGAAATTTGCCGTGAGGTGGATCCATGGGCAGGTTCTTACTACGTAGAATCATTGACTAACGAATTGGCTGAAAAAGCATGGGCGTTGATCGAAGAAGTAGAAAAGCTGGGTGGTATGGCTGCGGCTATCGAAACCGGTATTCCTAAAATGCGTATCGAAGAAGCTGCTGCCCGCACACAAGCCCGTATTGACTCGGGAAGTCAGGTGATTGTTGGTGTAAACCAATATCGTTTGGAAAAAGAAGACCCAATCGATATTTTGGAAGTAGACAATACAGCAGTTCGTTTGCAACAAATTGAACGTTTGAACCAATTGCGTGCTAATCGCGACGAAGCTGCTGTTCAGGCTGCTTTGGCTGCAATTACAGAATGTGCGAAGACCGGAAACGGTAACTTATTGGAATTAGCCGTTGAAGCTGCTCGCGTACGTGCTTCATTGGGTGAAATATCAGATGCCTGCGAAGCTGTTGCAGGTCGTTATAAAGCAACCATCAGAACAATTTCAGGCGTGTATTCATCAGAAACTAAAAATGATGCCAACTTCCAAAAAGCTTGTGAGTTGACCGAAAAATTTGCTCAGAAAGAAGGTCGTCGCCCACGTATCATGATCGCTAAAATGGGTCAGGACGGACACGACCGTGGTGCAAAAGTTGTTGCAACCGGTTATGCCGACTGTGGATTCGACGTGGACATGGGACCACTGTTCCAGACTCCGGCCGAAGCAGCGAAACAAGCTGTAGAAAACGACGTACACGTAATGGGTGTTTCTTCGTTGGCTGCCGGTCACAAAACACTGGTTCCACAGGTAATCGAAGAGTTGAAAAAACTCGGTCGCGAAGATATTATCGTTATCGCCGGTGGTGTTATTCCTGCTCAGGATTACGATTATCTGTACAAAGCCGGCGTAGCAGCTATCTTTGGCCCGGGCAGCCCGGTTGCGAAAGCAGCTTGTACTATCATGGAAATCTTGCTGGAAGACTAAAAATTCCTGCCCCCTAACCCCTACCTCACCCCAACCCTCTCCAAAAGGAGAGGGAGGAAGAAGGGGAATAAGATAGAAAAACGGACTTGCCTTGTGGTGAGTCCGTTTTTCAGTTACAATTGAAATGTTATTGAAAATTACTTTTTCATTTACGCTTTTACAACCAGAATTTCGTTGATATTAGTGGTAAAACGGGGTGATAGTCGCTCCTGTTTCATTTTCCAAACCCGTCCGGTATCCTGAGCCGCTAAACGGATTTTTTGTTGCCCGTATAGTCTGTTTATCTTATCCACTGTTTTCATCAACTCAATGTGTTTGGTATTTCTGTTTTCGAAAAGATTCAGTTGTTGGTTGTCTTCTGGCGTAAAATCCATAACAATAACACCAGCTCTTTTGTAAGCATACTCAGCCTTAAATATCTGATCGACTCCTTGTAGTGCAAATTTCACAAGTTCAATAGTAGAATTGGTGGCAAAGGGCAACTTTATAACTGCATTGGGATTATACTGATTTTTTTCATCGCCGTAACGGTTGGTTTTCAAAAACACCATAATACTGTTGCAACAAGCATGTTGTGCTCTTAACTTAGCTGCACAAGCCACCGTAAAACTGGCTACCCGTTCTTTAATCTGTTCTATTTTAGTGTAGTTACTCTCAAAAGTTCGTGTAGTGGCAATGCTTTTATGGTCTTTAACTTCTTCGCATCTCAGTGTAGGAATACCCTGCAAATCGTGTTTAAGCCGCAGCCCCACTACAGTCATCATGTCGCGCACCCAACGGTCGGAGAGTTGTGTGAAATCGTACGCTGTATTTATTTTCATTTCCTGCAACCGGCGTGCGTGTCGTCGGCCAATGCCCCACACATCTTCTACTTTGAGCCATTTCAGAGCTTTTATGCGCTGTTCTTCGGTGGCAATACAGTAAACGCCGTCGGTACGTTCGGGAAATTTTTTAGCAATGCGGTTGGCTGCTTTTGCCAAAGCCATGGTTGGGGCAAATCCCACACTTATGGGAATGCCGGTCCATTTCTGAACTTTGTTTTTCATTTCCAGGCCAATCCGGTTCAGGTCGTGAAGTTCAAATCCTTTAAAGTCGAGAAAAGCCTCGTCGATACTGTAAATCTCCATTTTGGGACAGAATTCGGACAAAATGGTCATTACACGATGACTTAAATCGCCGTAAAGTGCAAAATTAGCCGAGAAAACATGTACATTGTTGGCTTTCATCTGTTCCTCGTACTGAAAAGCCGGGGCACCCATGGGTATTCCAACCGCTTTCGCTTCGTTGCTACGTGCAATAACGCAGCCATCGTTGTTCGACAAAACAACGACAGGCTTGTCCCGCAGCGCCGGGTTGAAAACCCGTTCGCAGGAAGCGTAAAAATTATTGCAGTCAATTAAAGCGTACATTGTTGGTTGATTAGTTATTTGCTTCGCTGTTAATAGTGCCCTGCCTACCGCAGGCAGGTTCGCACGTTCTTCATGGATATTTGCCCTGCGGGCGTTATTTATTCCTTTCGGTCATGATAGATGGTTGATATCATCACATCACTTCCGTTGTCTGTTATCCGTTGTCTGTCGTCTTTATCTTACACATTTTTAATAACATAAGTAACAATTCCCCATATCACCAGCGTATTTCCATCTTCAACATGTATGGGTTTAAATTTCTCATTAGCAGGCATAAGCCATATTCCTTTATCATCAATCTTTATCCGCTTGAGTGTGAATTCCCCATCAATATAACAAATGGCAATTTTTCCATCTGCCGGATCGATACTTTTATCCACAATGAGCAAATCGCCATCACCGATACCTGCATCGCGCATCGACTCGCCTTTTACTTTGGCATAATACGTAGCTGTAGGATGTTTCACCAAATGGCGATTCAGATCGATGTTTAAATCCACAAAGTCAGTAGCTGGCGAAGGGAATCCGGCACTCACTGTCTCCATTACAGGCAATGCAAGTTCCGTTTCGGTCTCTGCTGAGTAAAAATCAAAATTTTCAGAACTATGTACTTGTATTGCAGCCATTTCGAAAATTCAGGAATTCAAATTTTTATTGGCGTAAAAATAAGGTATTTTCTGCAGTTTAAAACAAAAGATGGCGTTAAAAATACAAGAAATAAGCTGAATAAGGATATCCGACACAACAAAAAAACAGAACAACCTCGTTTAAACCAATTCTGAATCGCCTGTACTCATACAACAAGTTAAATAACATTAATATTTCAAGTTGAAGACATTGCTAAACCGATTTAGTTATATATTTGCAAAACATTTAAATGAAAAATGGCGAAAGAAAAGAAGGTGTCGATTAAAGATGTGGCAAACTCGCTGGGCGTATCTACAACACTGGTTTCGGTGGTATTAAACGGTAAAGCCAAACAGTTCCGCATAAGTGAGGAGATGGTTCGGAAAGTTCAGGATGCAGCAATGGACATGAACTACACTCCTAATCTTATTGCGCGAAATTTGCGGGGAGGAAAAACGCAATTAATCGGATTAATTGTTACCGACATATCAAACCCATTCTATTCTGCCATAGCACGTATAGTAGAAAACAGAGCAGAAGAATTGGGATACACGGTTATCTTCAGTAGTTCGCAGGAGGATTTAAAAAACACGCAACGACTGATCGACGTATTACTAAACAAAGGAGTTGATGGACTCATTGTTGTTCCCTGCGATGGCTCGGAGCCTGTTATTAAAAAAGTACACGAGAGCAATACACCTTTGGTACTAATCGACCGGAGTTTTCCGAATCTTGATGTTAGTTTCTCGTGCCTGAACAATTATAAAGCAACTGTACTTACAACCAGTCATTTGATAGAGCAGGGGCACGAAAACATAGCGCTGATAGCGTACGATACTGAGATGAATCACGTAATTGACCGTATCAGAGGCTACGAAGAAACAATGAAAAAAGCCGGACTTGAAAAATTTATCAACATTAAAAAGGTAGATTTATCAAATTCGAAACAGGAGATTAAAGCAGCATTAGGCACATTAATCCACGAGAAGAAAACAGAAGCCGTAATTTTTTTAACAAACATGCTTGCAATTACCGGTCTGTACTGCCTGAAGGAGATGAATGTAAAAATACCGGATGACTTGGCTGTGGTTGCGTTTAACCGAAACGATGTTTTCAATCTGTTTTATTCGACAGTTACACACATACGGCAGCCATTGGAAATAATTGCCACACAAGCGGTAAATATTTTGGTCGATAAAATTGAACAGGGCGAGCTTGAAGTGAAATCAGTTGTTTATTCCGAGCCAGAGCTCATTTTAGGAGAATCGTCAAAAAAGATTGTAAAAAACTAAAAAACAGATACCTGCACAACTATTTTTTTTAGCAATTAGCTAAATCGATTTAGTAAATAAAAAGATATTATGAATAAAAGAATTGCTCATTTATTGGTTATATTGCTTCTAAGCACCTTTGCTAAAGCGCAAACACCAGACGAAGTACGTGTAAAACACAACAACAAGGATTTGATTGTTGACCTGGGTGTTGGCCTTTGGGGAACACCTCTTCCGGTTGATTATGACAAGGATGGTTTGATGGATATAATTATGTCCTGTCCT
>JAYRXP010000154.1:0-1749 GCA_041917395.1 Paludibacter sp. | reverse complement strand
TAATCTGGACATGATTCATTTTGTCAAAGAAAATATAATAATGGGATGATTATTCGTCCCGTTTTTCTTTTCCTGTAAAAAATACCAAAGCAACGCTGATTTCTTCAGGAATTGCAGTTTTTTTATCCTGGTTCCGGCCAATATTTGAATTCAACAGGGATGAATTTTTAGTAGAAATCGGATAAAAATTTATCAGGTTTTGCATTTAGATAGAATTTTTATTATATTTGCCGTAATTATTTATCGGGTGGCAGTGCTTAACGACCATTTTTGAACTTATTTTAGTTAACAATTGTGTTGAGCATTAACATAATAAATAAGAATGATTTATTTCTGATTTCTGTCCGGACAAATACGATATTTTGTACCACACGCTAATTTAATTTTTTATGATTAAAGTATTTATTGTCGATGATCATGAGATTATCCGAGAAGGCCTTAAAATGATTCTAAAAGAAGAATCTGATATTATTGTGGTGGGCGAAGCACAAAACGGAGCTCAGGCAATTGATAAAATCCGAAAAGTAGACTGCGATATCATGTTGCTGGATATGAATATGCCCGGACGAAACGGCATTGACTTATTAATGGATATCAAGGCTTTACGACCTAAATTACACATATTGGTACTCAGCATTCATCCGGAGGATAAATTTGCGCTCAAAACGCTCAAATCAGGTGCTTCGGGCTATTTGTGTAAGGATACAGCCCTCGAAGAACTGGTGGTGGCAATCCATAAAATCAATTCGAAAGGCCGGTATATCAGTACATCGCTGGCAGAGCAGCTGGCTTTTGATGTTATCCCCGAGTCGGATGCCGATCCACACGATTTACTCTCGAACCGTGAGCGCGAAATTCTGATAAAGATAGCTTCGGGTATAAAAGCTAAAGATATTGCCGAAGAACTGGGATTGAGTATTTCTACCGTATTTACATACCGTTTGCGTATTTTCGAAAAACTGAACGTAAAAAATAATGTAGAACTCACTCATTATGCTATCGAGAAAAAACTCGTAAACTAAATCAGTCAGAAGAAACAACTTATAAATTGGTCAGATAAATAATTTTTATCTGGCCAAATTTTTTGTAAAAGATTATATTTCAGTTATTAACATGACAATTTTACACATAGAAACTTCTACCAATGTTTGTTCGGTAGCTCTCAGTTCGAACGGGAAATGTATTTTCGGACAAACCAATGCTGAGGGCCAGAATCACGCGACTATGCTGAGCACTTTCATCGACGAAGCGTTGAAGTTTTTGGGTGAACAAAAGCCTGATGCAATAGCCGTAAGTGGCGGGCCGGGTTCATACACCGGACTACGGATAGGAGTTTCTACGGCCAAAGGATTGAGTTACGGGTTTCAGATTCCGCTTATTGCGGTCGACACGCTTGCCGTTATGACTGTTATGGCAAGAAATATCGTAAAATTTCCGGCTACAAATGCTTTGTTTTGCCCTATGATTGATGCCCGGAGAATGGAGGTTTATTCTATATTTTACAACTCCGAAGGAAAAGTTGTCAGAAATGTTTCGGCCGATATAATTGATCAAAATTCATACAGCGAACTGCTTGCCAACAATACGGTCTATTTTTTCGGAAATGGCGCAGACAAGTGTAAGGCGGTTTTAACTCATGCCAACGCTGTTTTTGTGGACGATGTTGTTCCAACAGCCGAAAATATGATTTCGCTTGCCGAACATGCATTTGAACAAAACGAATTTGTGGATGTGGCCTATTATGAACCG
>JAYRXP010000153.1:0-19453 GCA_041917395.1 Paludibacter sp. | reverse complement strand
CATGCCATCAGCTTCGAAACTTTTGGAGAAACTCAATCGAACGGGCTGCGGTTCTTTAAGTCCCTCTCCAGTTGGAGAGGGATTTAGGGTGAGGTCGACCTCACCCCCGGCCCCTCTCCCCGGGGAGAGGGGGACAGTGTCTGCGATGGAGAGAATGCAGTTTCCTCTTCCTTCAAAAAATGCCGTTTCAACCGAATCGGTGAGGCGGCTTATGCCCGTTTGGGTGCGGTCAACCGTCAGGCGGTCGATAACCAGCGCTACAGTCGGGTTTTTCTTCAGTCCGGCTTCGTTGTCAATTGCTTCCTGAATGCGCACAATTTCGCCATCCACTTCCACGCGACTAAATCCCTGCATCATCAGGCTTTGTAACTCGTCTTTGAGGCTACGGCCATCGGCAGGAACCACAGGAGCCAGCACCAAAATGCGTGTTTCGTCCGGAAATTGCAAAGCCGTCTCCACCACATCGTCGGCTTCGTGCTTTTTTACCACATTGCCACTTATGGGCGAATAGGTTTTACCAATGCGGGCATAAAGCAGTTTTATGTATTCGTAAATTTCGGTCGAAGTGCCCACTGTTGAACGCGGATTGCGGGTATTTACCTTTTGTTCAATAGCAATAGCAGGCGGAATGCCTTTGATAAAATCCACTTCGGGCTTACTCATACGCCCCAGAAACTGACGTGCATACGACGACAGACTCTCCACGTAGCGGCGTTGTCCTTCGGCATACAGCGTATCGAAAGCGAGCGACGACTTGCCGGAACCCGACAAGCCGGTAATAACTACCAGCTTGTTGCGCGGAATTTCAACATCAATATTTTTCAGATTGTGCACACGGGCACCTTTTATTTGGATATTTCCTTTGTCGGACATTTTATTTAGAATAAAGAGCAAAGATTAAAGAACAAAGACCCGGGATTCGGGGACTTTTTTGCAAGCTGCAAAGATACAAAAATGCAATTGGAAAAATAGAACAACCCAAACAGAGATTTGTTTTGAAATGCAAGATTCCTGTATGATTAAAATCAGGCTTACTTATCAAAAGTAATATTTGGATTAGTTACAGTAAACCTGTACCTTTGCAGGTCAAAAAAAAAGAAAGGTACAGAAATGAAAATTGTGAAAGTATTTGGCGACCTGATGGGCGCAGAGAAGAGGTCTAAGAACTACAACTGGCTATATTCTGTTGTTATTTGTGCTTGTTTTTTGCAGTTTATGTCGCCGGCAGTTGCCCTGTTTATTGGTTTGGTGTTTTCTCTTGTCGGATTAAGACACGACAGCATCCATAAGTATACATCAAAAATCCTTCAGGCATCCATTGTTTTAATGGGTTTCGGGATGAGCCTCGCTACCGTCATTTCGTCGTCGAAAACGGGTTTTATCGAAACGCTGATTTCAGTAACTGCGGTAATGTTACTGGGTATTCTGTTGGGAAAACTTTTTAAAGTTGAAAAAAACATCACACTGCTTATTTCGGCCGGAACGGCCATTTGCGGAGGAAGTGCCATTGCCGCAGTTGCTCCGATACTCAACAGCAAAAGCTACCAGAATTCGTTTGCGCTTATCGTGGTTTTTGTGCTGAATGCAGTGGCGCTGGTATTGTTTCCGCTTATCGGGCATCAGCTGGGGCTGAGTCAGGAAACTTTTGGCAACTGGGCAGCTATCGCTATTCACGATACCAGTTCGGTGGTTGGTGCCGGTGCTATTTATGGCGAAAAAGCATTGGAGGTGGCCACAACCGTAAAACTCATACGCGCTTTGTGGATTATTCCGTTATCGCTCGTTATTGCATTTATTAATAACGGTACCGACAAAAAATCAATTAAATTTCCATGGTTTATTTTGCTGTTCGTGCTTGCCATTGTGTTTGCCAATCTTTTTCCCGGTTTTCAGACAAGTTACGAGCATTTCAACTGGTTGGGCAAACGCGGGATGGTGGTTGCGTTGTTCCTTATTGGCTCAAATATCACCGTGAGCGATATTAAAAAATCGGGTCCGAGGAGTTTTGCTCTCGGCATTATTTTGTGGGCCGTTATTTCTGTAGGCTCATTGTTTTTTCTGACAAGGTAAGCCATACGATTTTAGCCATTTCCATAAAAAATCAATTTTTTTAGCAACCGCAATAGTGGTAAATTGTGTTTCATTTGTCAGATTAGTAAATAAGAGACAAATTCAAAGGGCTGCAATCAAATAACCGGACGGATTATTTATCTTTGCGGCAGTACGAATCATAATTTGATGTAGGTAGCATGGAAGTTTCATGGCAATTATTGCGCGAGGGAAATCACAAAGCATTCGACACGCTGTTCGAAGTTTATTACGAATCGCTCAGCCGCTACGCTTTTTCGATACTTCGCGACAGCGATGAGGCGCAGGATGTGGTACAGAAAGTGTTTTTCAGACTTTGGGATCAGCACAGAGAGCTCGAAATCAGAACATCCGTCAAATCGTATCTTTACCGCATTGTGCACAACGAAAGCCTCAACTTTATACACCAGCGGGCAAACAGAGCCGAAATAAACCGCGAAATAAGTGCGTATAACAATGATGCCACCGACAGTGTGAACGAACACCTTCTGGCTTCGGATTTACAACTTGCCATCGATAAGGCACTCGGTGAGCTTCCACCACAATGCCGCAAAGTGTTTGAAATGAGCCGAACGGAACAGAAAAGCTATTCGGAAATAGCGCAAAGTCTCGAAATTTCGGTAAATACTGTCGAAAATCATATATCGAAAGCACTCCGCCAACTGCGCATAGCGCTGAAAGATTACCTGATTGTGCTACTCTGTGTCATATATAGTTTCCAATAATTAACATCCTGCAAATTTTCAAATTCATAAAACATGGAAACTGATAATTTACTCGCAAAATATTTTGGTGGAACTGCCACCGAACACGAACTGTCGCAGCTCGAAGACTGGATAGCCGCCTCGCCCGAAAACGAAGCCGAATTTATGCGTATGACTAAGCTTTACCAACTGACAGCTACTCCCGACAATGCCCGTTTGACGCTGCATGCCGAAACGGCAAAAGAGCAGTTCAGCAACTACAGAACCAGGACGAAAGCCGGGAAGTTTCTTCCGTTCAAACCAGCCAACACGAAGCTAAACTGGCTGATGGGCATAGCCGCTGTGGGTCTCTTACTGCTCGTTAGCACTGTTTTCCTGCAAAAATACAGCAATGATACCGTTGTGCTCGCTGCGCAACTTAATCCGCTGGAAACACAACTTGCGGATAAAACAAAGGTTCGTTTATCAGCAAACAGTTCAGTTACTTACGATACTTCATTTGCTCAGGAAAATAAAGAAATAGCGCTGCGCGGTGAAGCCCGCTTCGATGTGGGAACCGCCGGAAATGGCAAACTACGCGTAACCGCCGGCGAAACTTTTATCGAAGACATTGGTACCGTATTCGAAGTGTCGGCTTTCGATCGCAACGATTATGTGCAGGTAAAAGTAACCGAAGGACTTGTGCGGTTTTATACTGCTACCGATAAAGGCATTGAAGTAAAAGCGCACGAAACCGGAATTTACGATAAACGGACCAAAAAGTTTCGCATTGCTGCCCGCTACAAAATGGAAAACGGAAGCGAACAGGTGCAGCTGAATCTGGACGGTGTTTCGCTTCAGCAAGCCGTGAAAATTATCGAAAATGCGTACGGAATAAGCGTAAAACTTGCCGATGGCGATTTTGCCGACAAGCAAATTACCGTTTCGTTCTCGAACGAAAAAGCCGAAACAGTGTTGTATATTCTGAGTCAAACACTTGGTTTAAAAACAGAGAAAGTGGGTGATCATTTTTTGTTGAAAAAATAATTACCGTTAAGTAGTAATGAGATATACAGCACTCAGTCTGACAATTATCCTGCTATTTGTATGTGTTCAGATAATGGCGACAGTCGGCTATCCGGATCGGACGGTTACGTTACCTTCGGGCAAATCAACTCTTAAAACAGTTTTCAAACAACTGAGCGACCAAACAGGCTGTACCTTTTCGTACAATCCGCTGCTTCTGCCCGACAACCAGCCCCTGACGGTCGAGGGCATTTCGGGCATTAAGCTTTCGGCGGCACTTCGTAAGCTTTTACCGGCAGGTTTTACTTTTTTGCAAAACGAAAAATACATTGTTTTACAAAAGCAGCACGAACCGAAAGCATTAAAATCCGCGGGCACGAAAACAAACAGTAAAATTGATAAAGACCTGAAAAAAGTGGCTCTGGTAGTTCCTGTTGCCGATAATATCGATGTTTATTCGGCCAATTATCCGCAGGTAAAAGATTCGGTAGCGCTGATTGTACCCACGGCGCCATTGGCGCTTGCCGTAAGTACAAGTCCGGTGGAAAAAACCGCAAAAAGCAGTTTTTACAAAACCAGTATCGATAGTGCCGAAATACGCCGCATTAAAACCGAATACTTTTTACGAAAAAACATTTATCTTCAGGCAGGTATTTCGAGCAGTTCGCCACTCTCGTCGGTGCTGTTTCAGGCCGGAGCTTATGGATTTTACGGTATTTTTTCGGTAAGCACCGACTACAATAACTCTTACCGCATGGGCTATGGCATAGGTTACAACTACGAATTCGAAAACAATATGGGCCTGAACATCAATGCTGAGCGCAGCATTCTGTTTGCGGGTCAATCCTACGATTTAGGTGTCCGGGCTACTATCACCCGTTTTGAGCCTTTGCTCACGTACAGCATTAGCCGCGATTTCCGGTTGTTTATCGGACCGTCAATGTATCTGTCCGAATCCACTTACATAAATGCAAATACCGATCTGGGCAAAACATACAGTCTGGGTGTACTTATCGGGGTGAAAATTGATATTATCTCGGCTCTTTTGGCAAAAAAATAATTTTTTTTCGTTTCGCAATAGTGGTACTTTTCAGTTCGATTGTCATAGCAGTATAAAACGAAAATAAGTAACCACAAATTTTAAAAATCAAAACAGTATGAAAACAATGAATCTTTGGGCAGCAGCCCTGACAATTGGTTTGGTAAGCGTATTTAGCGCCTGTAAC
Organism: Paludibacter sp.; assembly: GCA_041917395.1. Lineage (GTDB taxonomy): Bacteria > Bacteroidota > Bacteroidia > Bacteroidales > Paludibacteraceae > Paludibacter. The sequence continues at coordinate 14,430 of JAYRXP010000153.1, read as the reverse complement.
ACCAACAATCCGAGCGACGAAGCTCTCACAACTACCGTGCAGGACGAAGCACAAATTTCGTCGATCAGCGACGAGATTATTACCGATGCCGATGAGTATGTAAACGCCAATTTAACAGCATCAGCAGCTCCGGCTTCCGAAATGCAAAAAGTAATCGGGCCTAAAGGTGCAACTGTAACTGTTGTAAACGAAGGTAATCCATTCCCGAGAGTATTTACTATCGATTACGGAACCGAAGGCATTACCGGTAAACGTGGAAACGTGTTTAAAGGTAAAATCATTGTTCGCGTAACAAACCGCATGGACCTGGCCGGTTCGAGCCGGACTTATTCGTTCGATAATTTTTCGGTAAACGACAATCAGGTAAAAGGATCCAAATCGGTAACTTACAACGGTGAAACAAACGGTAAAAAGAACTGGACAGTAGTGGTAAGCGACACAATAGTAAAAGCAGCCGACGGCAAAACAATTGTTTCGAACTCTACACGAATCCGTACCCGCACAAGCGACAACGGAACTCCAAACCTGTACTACGACGACAAATACAGCATTGAAGGTTCGGCAACCGGCATCAATGCGCGTGGAGTGGCTTACACCATGACCATTACCAAGCCGCTTGTAACCGATGGCGTATGGCCGGTATTTGTGGAAGGAACAATGATGCTGACCACCGAAAAACGTTCGGTAGTAACCGATTATGGCGATGGTACCCGCGATATGAAAGCTACCGTAACAGTTGATGGCGTAACAAAAACCATTTTGCTTCGCAGATAAAACAATAGTTAGCAATAGTTATAGAAACAAAGCCGGTTTGCATTGCAAACCGGCTTTGTTTTATTATTGTTTTAACCTCAATAATTGTTTTTTTCTTACCTTTGCAGCCGTAAAAATTTAATCCAAAGAATTATGAACAGATATTTTTTGAAATCGGCTTTTTTTATTGCGCTATTGGTGTTTGTGAGTTCGTGTAAAACCGCTATGCAGGTTGAGCGCCCCAAAGAATCGTATCTGCCTTCGAACCTGGCTCCGGCTGTTTCGGAATTGCCTCTGCAGGTAGAAGTGGACGTAAAAAAACTGGAAGCTGCCATCAACAAAAAAATGAACGGACTGATTTTCGAAGGGGATAAACTGAACAATCAGGACCTGAGCGTGAAAATATGGAAAGCGCAGAACTTTTCGTTTACCGTAAAAAACAATGTGATTGAATACCGTGTGCCTCTGAAACTGTGGACACGCTTTGCCTGGACGGTAGAGAAATTCGGACTGACCGTGGGCGATAAATACGAAGCAAACGGCAGCATTGCGCTGAATTACAAAACATCGATTGAAATTGATAAAAACTGGAAACTGGTTGCCAAAACCACTTCTAATGGCTTTCAGTGGATTGAGACCCCGAAACTGAATGTGGTGGGCGTAACCGTGCCGGTAACACCGATTGCCAATATCGCACTTCAAAAAAGCCAACAGGCTATCAGCGACCAGATTGATGCTGCTCTGGCACAAATGGTGGATTTGAAAAAATATGTTTCGATGGCCTGGACTGAGGCTCAGAAACCAATGCAGGTGAGTGCCGAAAATAACCTTTGGGTGCGTATTACTCCGAAAGATGTGTTTGTTTCGCCGTTTGTAACAAACGGTCAGAAACTGAACCTGGCAGTTTCGCTACAGGCGCAAATCGAGTCGTTTATGGGCGTAAAACCCGACCAAAACAAACCTTCGGCTCTTCCGGCTTTTAAAATGGCTACAACCCAACCGAAAGAATTCAATCTGAACATTGCGGCCGATGCTACTTACGACAAAATTTCGGAAATGGCAAAATCGCAGTTGGTAAATAAAACATTTGCCGAAGGTAAAAAAAGCATTACCATTACCGATTTGTCAATTTTCGGAAGCAACGGAAAACCGGTGTTTGTAGCCGACGTGACTGGTTCGCTCAAAGGACGCATTTACTTTACCGGCACACTGGCCTACAATGCCGAAAAAGTGGCAGTGGAAGTTCAGAATCCTGAATTTGATGTAAAAACCAAAAATGCGCTCGTAAAATCGGCAAGCTGGTTACTCAACGGATTAATCATTAAGAAAATTACGCCTTACCTCACCTATCCGGTAAAAGCTGAAATAGAAGCCATGAAAGCCGATGCCAACAAAATGCTGAGCAATTATAAAGTAATGGATGGCGTTTCGCTAACCGGAAAACTGAACAGTGTGTCGGTAAAAAGCCTCGATTTAGTGCCCGGCGCCGTACGTCTCAATGCCAATGTACGCGGCAATGTGGCGCTCAAGGTTGACGAACTGAATTTGTAAACAAAACCAGGTACATCTGAGTTATTAAATAAAAAATACAGTAATCCAAATGCAGACTTCGATATTGGTTATAGAGGATGATCCGAGAATGGCTTCGTTGATCGAGAGGGGGCTGTTGGATTTTGGCTATCATGTTACGGTGGTTAATGATGGAACGGAAGGTTATACGTTGGCTACCGTAAAACATTTCGATTTGATTATCACCGATATCATGCTGCCCGGCCTGAGTGGCCTGGAACTTTGCAAGCGGATAAAGCAGATTAACAATAAATATCCCATTATAATGCTCACAGCATTGGGAACGACGGACGATAAGGTTGTTGGCTTCGATGCCGGAGCCGACGACTACATGGTAAAACCGTTTGAGATACGGGAACTCAATGCCCGCATTACAGCGCTACTGAAACGGGCAAGCTTGCAACCCAACGATAATGTTCTGAAGTTTGCCGATCTGACTTTAAATCTGGAAACAAAGCTTGTAAAAAGAGGAGATACCGAATTAAATCTGACTCCCAAAGAGTTTAATTTGCTGACATATATGATGTTGAATCCCGGCAGAGTGCTGTCTAAAAGCGAAATTGCCGAAAAAGTATGGGATACACATTTTGATACCGGCACCAATTTTATTGAAGTATACGTTAGCTACCTCCGGCGAAAAGTTGACAAGGAGTTTGAGAAAAAACTTATCCATACAAAATCAGGTATGGGCTTTATTTTAAAAGAAATATATGAAGATAAAGATTAGACTTACGTTAATTTTTACTTTGATTTTCGGTCTTATTCTCTTTTTGTTTATAGGAGGTGTGTATCAGTTCTATAGCAAAAAAATTCATTCAGATTATTTTGAAAGATTGCACCTGCTTGCTGCATTAAAGGTCGATTTAATTGACGGCGAGGCTGTCGATCCTCAGATATTTCACATTTTATATGAGAATGCTTCGAGCAAATACGAGCCTCATGTTAGCATATACAGCGAAAACGGCAAACTCATTTACCACGATAAAGAAAATGCATTCAGTACTAGCGAGACAAAACGCATCCTAAACATTATTCACCAAAAAGGGGAATGCCGGATATGGCACAACGACTTACAAACCTATGGTTTTCTGGTTGAAGGCAACAAAGGCGATTATGCAGTTTATGCTTCCGGATACGACTACGTAGGGATTAATCAATTAGAAATCCTGAAAAAAACATTAGCCGTTGCTTATCTGTTGGCAATGCTTTGTATTGTATTGGTTATATGGTTAATTATAAGGCAAACGCTTCATCCCATTTCACTCATGCGGGAGAAAGTGGAAGATATTTACAATACAAATCAGTTAAACATACGGCTTTACGAAGGCAATAAACGCGATGAGCTGGCTCAGTTAGCCATAACGTTTAACAAAATGTTGTCGAACCTCGAAACTTCTTTCGAGTCGCAAAAGCAGTTTGTCTATAATATTTCGCATGAGTTACGAACCCCTTTGTCGGCAATAATTACAGAACTTGAATTGGCTAAATTGTCCGGCATTGAAAAAACAGATTGTACATCCACCATTAACAACGTATTGAACGATGCTCACCGGCTGTCCAGGTTATCCACCAATCTGCTGGACCTTGCCAGGGCAAATTACAACCCGACAGAAATTGGCATGTCGGATGTCAGGATTGATGAACTGTTGATTGAAGTGTGTGCTAATGTTCAGAATGCAGTACAGGACTACAACATCGAAATGTCTTTTGAAACCAACACATTAGACGATGAGCGTTACATTGCAGTGCACGGAAATGTGTACCTGCTGGGAGTTGCATTTAGTAATTTGCTGAATAACGCCTGCAAGTATTCGAACGACAAATCGTGCTCGGTGGTTATATCGTACAATGAGAAAACCATCAACGTCAGCGTTTCCGACAACGGAATAGGAATACCGGCCGATGAATTTGAGAAAATATTCGAACCCTTCTATCGCGGTGCCAACGGCAGTTTTGCCGAAGGTAATGGTATTGGATTATCGCTCACCAAAAAGATAATAGAATTACACAACGGCACCATCAGCCTTAAATCGAAGCCGGGCTCCACCACCTTCACCGTTGAACTTACCAATGTTTTTCACACTTAAAAAATAGGATTTCTTTTCTAATGATTTTCTAATAAATTTATAATGGTTTTCTTAAACCAATCTGCCGGAAAGCAGGCTTATCTTTGCATCGTCAACACGCAGAAATTGACAAGCAAACAATAAGTAAAACTTTATTTAAAAATTAAACGTTATGAAAAGAATTTTTTTTGGCATCACATTGATCGCCGCAATGGTATTGGTAAGCTCGGTTTACGCACAAACTCCTGCAAAAACTGAAGTTAAAAAAGAACAAACAGCAACAGTAAAAAAAGCAGCCAAAAAAGCTGAAACAAAAGCTGAAACAAAAACAGCTACAGCAAAACCTGCAGCTGCAGCAGCGGTGAAAAAATAAAAATGCTTATTTGTTTTGATAGAGGGTGTCCCCAAAAGGCACTCTCTTTTTTTGACCCGGAGAGCCACATCTTCTCTAACAATTTTCTAATAAATTTATAACGGGTTTCTTAAACGGAGCCACAAAGAGGCCTTCTTATCTTTGCAATGTTAAAAAAAACCGAATAAATTAGTTGCAAAACGAGTGCAACAGAAGTAACTGAAAAATAAATAGTATTGGATAAAAATAAGCGTATAAAAATTAAAGATTTATGGAAAAAAAACTGCTAAGTATCCTGATTCCGGGGATTGTATTGATAATGTGGGGATGTAACCCGCAAAAAAATGAAAAAGAAGAAGATATTACATATCCTGTTACCAATGCATTGTGTTCGGATATCAGTATCAATAAAGAATATGTAGCTAAGATTCAATCGTTGAGAAACATCGAAATCAGGGCAATGGAAAAAGGATTTTTACAGGATATACTGGTGGAAGAAGGCCAGAAAGTTGTAGCCGGACAAACATTGTTCCGAATAATGCCACAGAGCTACGAAGCCGAACTATCCAGGGCCAAAGCGGTTGTCGAACAGGCAAAAATTGAACTTCAGAACACTAGTAGTTTGGTGAAAAACAATGTGGTTTCGAAAAACGAGAAAGAAATGGCACAGGCAAAACTAGAAGAAGCCACGGCAGAAATGCGTCTGGCTCAACTACATCTGGAATACACAAACATCAAAGCACCATTTAGCGGAGTTATCAACAGAATACCTAAAAAAGATGGGAGCCTGATCGACGAGGGCGAATTGCTCACAAGTCTTTCGGACAATAGTTTTATAAATGTTTATTTTAACCTCTCGGAACCTGAATATCTTGATTATCAATCGCATTTTTCAGGAAGTAATAAACAGCCGGTATCACTGATTATGGCCAACGGTGAACTTCACCCCGAAAAAGGAACTATTCAGAACATAGAAGGCGAATTTGACAACGAAACAGGGAATATTGCGTTTCGTGCAAAATTCCCAAACAAAAATCAGATTCTGCGAAATGGTGAAACAGGAAAAATTAGAATGGAAATTCCGCTGGAAAACGCGTTGCTAATTCCGCAAAAATCAACGTTTGAGATTCAGGACAAGAAATACATTTTTGTTGTTGACAAGGATGGTGTTGCTCACTCCAAAGACATTGAAGTTTCGTACGAACTTCCTAATGTTTATGTCGTAAGCAAAGGTCTGAGCAAAAACGACCGGTTTTTGGTGGAAGGAGTTCAAAAAGTGAAAGACGGCGACAAGCTAAAAGTCAGCTTTCAGAACAACGAAAAAGTGATGCAATCATTAAGTTTCAAAGCCAATTAACTCATATACAACGTAAGCATATATGTTTAAAAAATTCATACACAGACCGGTACTCTCCATCGTAATTTCGCTGATAATTGTTTTTTTGGGAGTATTATCAATCATAACAATTCCTGTAACTCAGTATCCATCCATTTCGCCTCCAAAGGTAAATGTTATTGCCAGCTATCCGGGTGCCAATAACGAATTGATGATTAAGGCAGTAATTATTCCGCTCGAACAGGCTTTAAACGGCATTCCGGGCATGAAATACATCGAATCCGACGCCGGAAATGATGGCGAAGGCAGTATCAATGTCGTATTCGAGTTGGGAACCGACCCGAATGTTGACGCCGTAAACGTTCAGAACCGCGTTTCGGCTGCCATTAACAAACTCCCGCCAAGCGTTGTGCGCGAAGGGGTGAAAATATCGCGGCAGGAGCCCAATATTTTGTTGTATCTTAACCTGTATAGCGATGATCCGAAAGCCGATCAGAAATTTTTATTTAACTACGCCGATATTAACCTGTTGCCCGAATTAAAACGGGTTGATGGTGTGGGTGTTGCTGATATCTTGGGAAACAGGGATTATGCCATGCGAATATGGCTGAACCCCGAAAAGCTGACATTGTATAATATTTCGGCTAATGAAGTATTGGATGCATTGCAGGAACAAAGTATTGAGGCATCGCCCGGAAGACTGGGCGAAAGTTCGGGTTCCCGGGCACAAACCTTCGAATATGTGCTCAAATATCCCGGAAGATACAGCACCGAAAAGGAATATGGTAATATTATTCTGAAATCAAATTCGAACGGACAGTTTATTCGTCTGAAAGATGTTGCCAGTATTCAGTTCGGTAGTTCGATGTACGATATTTATTCAACGCTGAACGGAAAACCTTCCGCTGCAATCACACTGAAACAATCGTACGGATCGAATGCAAGCGAAGTGATTGCCAATGTGAAAAGTAAATTGAAGGAAATCGAAAAAACGCTTCCCAAAGGCATGCATTATGAAATAAGCTATGATGTATCCCGGTTCTTAAATGCTTCGATGGAAAAGGTTGTACACACACTTATTGAAGCATTTGTGCTGGTGGCCATTGTGGTGTTTCTGTTCCTGGGCGATTGGCGTTCAACGCTGATTCCCATACTTGCAGTTCCCGTTTCGTTAGTCGGCACCTTTGCAATTATGTCAGCTTTTGGAATAACTCTGAATTTAATTTCATTATTTGCACTGGTAATGGCTATTGGTATTGTGGTTGACAACGCAATTGTGGTAATAGAGGCCGTACACGTAAAAATGGAAGAGCATAACCTCAGTCCTTTAAAAGCAACCGAAGAAGCCATACACGAAATAAGCGGAGCCATTGTGGCAATTACGCTTGTGATGGCAGCAGTGTTTATTCCGGTGGCATTTATGAGCGGACCGGTAGGTATTTTTTACCGCCAGTTTTCGATAACAATGGCTTCGGCCATTATTCTTTCGGGAATTGTGGCACTCACTTTAACTCCGGCATTGTGTGCGCTGATTCTGAAAAACAACTATGGCGAAACCCGGCACCGATCGCTCATTAACAACCTGTTGTTCAGATTTAATGAGTCATTTAATTCAGGGGCTAAGAAATATGAAAATCTGTTGTTCCGAATTGTAAACCGCAAGTCAATCACACTTATTCTGATTTTTGCATTCTGTATCGTAGCCTATTTTATAAACAACAACCTTCCTTCGGGATTTATTCCTGAAGAAGATCAGGGTATGATTTACGCGGTGATTCAAACACCTCCCGGTTCAACCCTGGAACGTACAAATAGTATCGCACTGCAGTTGTTGGACATTGCCAGAAATGAAAAAGGCATACAATCCGTATCATCATTGGCAGGTTACGAAATTCTGACCGAAGGTACGGGCTCCAATTCGGGTACATGTCTTATAAACCTGAAAGACTGGAGTAAAAGAGATAAATCGGCCAATCAGATTATTGCCGAGCTAAACAAAAAATGCGAAAAAATTACAGGTGCAAACATTGAGTTTTTCCAACCACCATCAATTCCGGGCTATGGCGCTGCCGGTGGTTTCGAACTTCGCCTGCTCGACAAAGCCGGAACCGGAGATTATCAGAAAATGGAACAGGTAAGCCGGGATTTTGTAACGGCATTAAACAAACGTCCGGAATTGAAAGATGTGTTCACTTTTTATTCAGCAAGTTTTCCGCAATACATGTTACAGGTTGACAACGAAATTGCAGAGCAAAAAGGCGTAAGTATCGGCAATGCTATGGAAAACCTTTCGACACTTATCGGGTCCGATTACGAAACAGGCTTTATCCGGTTTGGCAAACCATACAAGGTTATTGTTCAGTCAGACCCCAAATACCGGGTTTTCCCGAACGACTTGTTAAAGTTATATGTGAAAAATAACAATGAACAAATGGTACCGTATGCCGATTTTATGCAATTGAAAAAAGTATATGGACTTAGTGAAATAACTCGCTACAATTTGTATAACACAGCCGAAATAAGTGGCTCACCTGCTGCCGGCTACAGCAGCGGACAAGCCATAGCCGCTATTAACGAGATTGCCGACAAAGAACTACCGCGCGGATTTGGCATTGACTGGGCCGGAATAACGAAAGATGAAGTAAGCCGGGGGAATGAATCAATTTACATATTTTTGATTTGCCTTGTTTTTGTATATCTCATTTTATCAGCACAATACGAGAATTTTATACTACCGCTACCCGTAATACTTTCGTTACCGGCAGGAGTATTCGGAGCATTCTTTTTGTTAAAATTACTGGGTCTCGAAAATAATATTTATGTGCAAGTGGCATTGATTATGCTTATCGGACTTTTGGGTAAAAATGCCGTACTTGTAGTGGAGTATGCTGTTCAAAAGAAACGACTCGGATATTCACTCACCGACGCGGCTGTAGAAGGTGCTTTTGCGCGCTTCCGCCCCATTTTGATGACATCGTTGGCATTTGTTGCCGGACTGATTCCATTGCTGCTCGCAACCGGACCGGGAGCAGTAGGTAACCGTACAATTGGTGCTGCATCGGTTGGAGGAATGCTTATCGGCACTACTTTCGGATTAATTGTTATACCCGGATTGTATTATATTTTTGGTTCAATAGCTGAAAAAATAAAAATGGGAACCCATCAGGAAACGAAACCATTAACCGAAGAAAAAGATAAAAAAACAAGGAAAAGTAACAAAATATTAAAACCTTAAAACCGATGGATAAACTAAAAACAAATCAGATTTTAATTTATTGCCTGTTAATGCTTGCTTTATTGGCTTGTAACGTGCCCAAACTGACAGTAGCTGACGGAAATAATTTAAAAAATACCATACCAAAAAACTATCAGGATACGTCCGTTGTCGATGAAAACTCGGCAAAAACTCCATGGAGAGCGTTTTTTACTGATCCAAAGCTGATTAGTCTGATCGAAACAGCGATTAAGAATAATCATGAGTTATTGATTACACTTCAGAATATTGATATAGCACGTAGTAATCTGGTCTACCGAAAAGGGCTTTTAGCACCTTCAGTGACAACTGAACTTGGTATTGAAACAAAAAAAGTAGGACGATATACCAGCGAAGGAGCCGGTAATGCTTCGACCGAAATGAGCCCTGGAAAAAAGATAGCTGAGCCTTTAATGAATTACGCTCCGGGCTTTTCGGCATCATGGGAAGTGGACATTTGGAAAAAACTAAGTCTTGCCAAACAATCGGCAGTGCAGCATTATCTGGCAACAATCGAGGGTAAAAATTTTGTTATTTCAAACCTGGTTGCCGAAGTAGCCGGAAATTATTACGAACTTACAGCTCTTGATAATCAGCTGGATATATTGTATGAATTTACCAACCTGCAAAGGAAAATGCTCGAAATTGCAAAATTGCAGAAAGAATCGGGTGTAAATACCGAACTGGCTGTTAAGAACTTTGAAGCTGAACTACTAAAAAATCAGGCTGCCGAACTTACGATTAAGCAGCAGATCACGGAGCGGGAAAATGCGTTGAACCTGCTTTTAGGACAATATCCGCAAACAATTGAGCGCAGTAAAACTGAATTTTTGCACGTCTTGCCACAAATTGTAAACACCGGTGTGCCTGCTGATTTACTCTCGAATCGTCCGGATATAACCCGCGCCGAGTTGGAACTGAAAGCGGCAAAGCTGGATGCCGAAGCTGCCCGGAAAGAATTCTATCCGTCGCTCAACATCTCGGCATCGTTAGGACTGGAAGCGTTTAATCCGAATTATATCACCAGACTTCCCGAATCGTTAGCTTATAGTTTGCTTGGAGGGCTCACAGCTCCGTTGATCAATATTTCGGCTATAAAATCCAGATTTATTAATGCCAATGCTCAACAGATTCAGGCGCTCTATGATTATTACAAAACCATTTTAAGTTCGTATATCGAAGTCAACAATCTGATGTCGAATAACAAAAACATCGAACAATACTTTAATTTGAAAACCGCCGAGGTCAGTAAACTCGAACAGTCAAACGAAATTGTCAATCAACTGTTCCAGAACTCACGTGCCGATTATCTCGAAGTTTTGATGACGCAGCGAGAAATGTTGAGTGCAAAAACAGAACTTGTTGATGCCAAAAAACAACAATTGGTAAACTCGGTAAACTTATATGTGAGTTTAGGTGGAGGCTGGAGATAATATTAAGAAGCTTTTATACAACCATTTAACTTAGCACGTCCTTGTTGAAAGGAAAACATTTCTCACATGCTGATTGTTATTGATTAAAATATGGAATAATTACATTTAATCTGATATTTATGAAAACAACAATTCTTGCATTTTTAGGTGTTATGTTTATGCCTTTCGCATATTCGCAACAAAGTACAGATGTTTCGAAGAACCCGGCAACGGTTGTAAAATCAATAAAAAAATCGACCATTTCGGGAGCTGGTTTTGAATTTTCGGTTGGTGGTGGACAGTTAAATCCGACTAGCATTACCACAGATTCACTGGGATTTTCGCCCATGCAAACGCTACAAGCCAAAGTGAAATATTTTCCAAAAAAAGGCTGGGATGGCTATGTTATATCGAGCAGTCATTCTGCTGTGAGTGTTTTTTTTGGTGGTGGTGTCCTTCTTAACGAATCGCTTCCTACAAATGCAGCCTCGGCATATAAAGTAAGCGGTTCTACCGACACCGGTTTGCTTACTGAGTTTGGAACTGAAAAATCAATTAGTGGCTATAATTTCGAAATTGGTCCCGAAATAACATTTAGTACAGGTGATTTTGAATTATCGGGAAGTATTGGATTTGGATATTTGAAAACAACACAAAAACCCGTTTCGTTGATGCAGGGAGTTTCAAATTCAGCATATCCTGCATTGATTAAAATACTATCCAGACCTGAGATTAAAAATAGTGGATTTCAATATAAACCTGCATTCAGAATCTCCTACACGCCATCTTCGATTGGTTTCTGGCTTGAGGCAAATTATCTGTCAGGCCCTGAAATGACTACCAGAAGTTACTACTTAACCCCCTCAGGCCGAAGTGGAGCGGATGGATATAAAATTGATCAATTATTATCGGGAAGTACTACCGAGATAGTGCGAAAAAATAAGTTTGAAGCATTCGGGGTAAATGCGGGTGTAACACTGGCTATAGATAAAAAGAAAAAACCAAAGCCAAAACCGGTTGGCGGACAGGATGATGATTGTGATGGTTTAGCAATTGTAACCGAAGAAGTTATAATGGAAAACGGGAATGTAGTAAAACGTATCGTGCAAACTGAAACATACAATGAAGAACCATCTGCTAAACTAAATACCATAAAAAATAATCCGCTATACAAAGAAACAGCTAAACCAAATAATCCGTTGTCATCGGACGAACGCAAAGTAACTGCTGATAACACCAAAGATCAGAATTCGCCTTCAACTCAAAAGGATCTTATGAATGAATCGCGAATGCAGCCTGCAGAAAATACCGGTTGTGGAGCAGTATCTCAAAAAATTACATTGCCTGACGGTACAGTTGAAGAAATGATATTTGCTTGTCCCGACGATGCTATTTATTACCGCAAACAAACGCAGGGTACAAGTTTTGGTGAAAAAACAGTAGAGAAAGCCACTTCGGGACTAAAAGATACGCTGAAAACACAAGTCAGAGTAGCTGCTCCCGAAACAGGTACCGAACTTAAAACAAAACACGATACAGCAAAAAACTCTATTAGCAATGTGAGGTAAGTTGTATTCAAAAAAAGAGAGCATAACCACTAAAAGTTATGCTCTCCGTTTATTATAAAATAGCCTTTATATTAATATCTGTAATGTTCCGGTTTGTACGGACCATTTGCATCAACGCCAATGTAAGCAGCTTGCTCAGGACTTAAAACTGTCAGTTTTACGCCCAACTGTTCAAGGTGTAAGCGTGCCACTTCTTCGTCCAAATGTTTTGGCAAACGATACACATTTACATCGTATTTTTTGGTATAAAGTTCAATTTGCGCCAATGTTTGGTTGGTAAATGAATTACTCATTACAAACGATGGGTGACCGGTAGCACAACCCAGATTTACCAAACGACCATCGGCAAGCAGTAATACGCTGTGTCCATCAGGGAAAATATATTTATCTACCTGCGGTTTAATGTTTACAAGTTCAACTCCAGGATATTTTTTGAGTTTATCAACCTGAATTTCGTTATCGAAGTGACCGATATTGCAAATAATAGCTCCATCTTTCATTTTTTCGATATGGTCAATCCGAATAATATCTTTATTTCCGGTAGTAGTAACGAAAACATTACCTTCGGCCAACGCATCTTCTACGGTAGTTACTTTGAAACCTTCCATCGAAGCCTGTAATGCACAAATAGGGTCAATTTCGGTTACAATTACACGAGCACCGTACGCCAACATCGATTTTGCACAACCTTTACCAACATCGCCATAACCACATACAACTACCACTTTTCCGGCAAGCATTATGTCGGTAGCGCGTTTTATACCATCAGCAAGCGACTCGCGACAACCATACAGATTATCAAACTTTGATTTAGTAACCGAGTCGTTAACGTTGAATGCAGGGAACAGCAACGAACCTTCTTCGAGCATCTGATACAAGCGGTGAACACCGGTTGTAGTTTCTTCAGAAACACCCCGAATTTCGGGTGTCATTCGGCTCCAAATGCCATTATCTTCTTTCAATACATTTTTCAGAATGGCGTAAAGCAGTTTTTCATCTTCGCCTTCAACTACTTTATCAAGTACCGAAGCATTTTTCTCGGCAGCAACTCCCACATGAATCATCATGGTAGCATCGCCTCCATCATCAACAATAACGGTTGGGCCTTTATGTCCATCAAATGTAAGCGCCTGAAGCGTACACCACCAGTATTCTTCCAGTGTTTCGCCTTTCCATGCAAAAACCGGAACGCCGGCAGCAGCAATAGCCGCAGCAGCATGATCCTGTGTTGAATAAATATTACAACTACACCAGCGCACTTCGGCACCCAGTTCTACGAGGGTTTCGATAAGCACAGCAGTTTGAATAGTCATGTGCAACGAACCCATAATGCGGGCACCTGCAAGCGGTTTCGAAGATCCGTATTTGGCCCTTAAAGCCATCAGGCCGGGCATTTCTTTTTCGGCCAGTTCTATTTCTTTCCGGCCAAAATCGGCCAGCGACATATCAGCTACTTTGTAAGGTAAGGTGCTGAATAATTCAGTCATACTCATGTTTTATTTACTGTTATTTTTTAGTTTTATAATTTTACCAGTTCCGATTGTCAATAGTGTAGTCCCGCCGGGAATCGAACCCGAATCTAAAGTTTAGGAAACTTTCGTTCTATCCATTGAACTACAGGACCGCATTGAAAAATTGGAGTTGCAAAAGTACAATTTTTTTTATTATTCTGAAAACCGTTGCGTCGCACATTGTATGAACTGCTTTTTTTGTAACTTTGCCATTCTTAATTTTTCATTCTTAATTTTCCATTTTAATGTTTAGGTTCTACTATCCTGTCCTCTATCTGATTACACTTTTACCCCTTCGGGTACTGTATATTGTTTCCGACTTGTTGTTCCCGGTTGTCTACCACGTCGTGCGCTACCGGCGTAAGGTGGTTCGCCGAAATTTAACACACTCATTCCCCGATAAGAGCAAGCACGAGATTCGAAAAATGGAACGAAAATTTTACCGGTATTTCTGCGATGTATTTATCGAAGCCATGTACCGCATTAATATGTCGGCAGAGGAGGTGAGTAAACGCATAACCTTTGAAAATTTGGAGCTTATCGAAAAAGTGTATGCCCAAAATAACAGTGCCATGCTTATGATGGCACATTATGGTAACTGGGAATGGGT
>JAYRXP010000152.1:0-3294 GCA_041917395.1 Paludibacter sp. | reverse complement strand
TGTGATAGGAAAAATAAGCGATGTTAGTGCCGGAAGTGAAATTTTTTCGGGGCTAATGCGGGCCGAGAGCACAGTGACAATGAGCAAGATAGCCACGGCTATGTTTGCAAGCAGCATTGTTCCTTTAACTAATAAACGACCGAACATATTAATTTATAGCAACGTTTGATTATGATCTCAACCGCAAAATCTATTTATCTTCCCTGTTCAAACAACCGTTTTTTTTCTTCGGCCGAAAGACTTTCGTAACCCGAGGTTTTTATTTTGTCTAAAATGCGGTCTATCTCCTTCATTCTGTTCGCTTTGTGCTGATTGAATTCGGCATCCGACATTTTATGTTTTGTGTAGTTTGTGTTCTTTTTAACCTCGAGTTTACGGGGTTTAAATAAATCATAAATAAAGTCGATAACTTTATTTAACCATGCTGTTATATCTTTTCCCTGCCGCAAAGATACAATAAAAAAATAACCTGTCAAAGCTCCGCCAAGGTGTGCTATTTCGCCGCCGGCATTATTGGATGTAATACCAAAAAAACTGGTCAGGACGGCTATTGCCGCTATGTATTTTAACTTGATGTTTCCGATAAACAGCATGCGCATTTCGATGTTTGGCGATTTTGTGGCTGTAGCCAGAATAATAGCCATAATGGAACCTGAAGCTCCCAGAATAACCGAATTATCGATAGAATCCTGAAAATATGGAAAAATATTATAGGCTCCGGCAAAAAACACATAACCCGCTATACCGCCCAAAATATAAAGTGCAATGAGTTGTTTCTGACTGAAATACATTAGAAAAAGCTGCCCGAACCAAAACAACGCAAACATATTAAACAGGATGTGAAACAACTGTTCGTGTAAAAACATGTAAGTCAGTATAGTCCATGGCTTGTAGGCAAGATAACCTAAACTGGCTGGCGCAGCCAGAAAATCGGTTGGCCACGAAATGGAATGGTTGAATAATAAAAACAGGATATTTATAGTTTGAAGCACAATAAAAATTCCGACATTGATAAAAATCAGGCGAAACAGGGCATCACCCTCGCGGAACTTTTGCTTTATAAAATCAATGAAATTCATAATTGCGAATTTAAATCTTTTGGTTCAGTTAGTTGTATAGCTTATTATTCTTTTTCCAAAGCAAAATCACGAAAACTCCGAAAAACATTCCGCCCAGGTGAGCAAAATGAGCAACGTTGTCGCCCGAGAAGTTGGCAACTCCCAAAAACAGTTCAATAACGCCATATAAAAGTACGAAAATGCGGGCTTTTATCGGAACCGGAAAAAACAGCATCATCAGGCGTGCTTCAGGAAAAAGCCAGCCGAAAGCCAGCAATAATCCGAACACCGAACCCGATGCTCCAACCGTAACAGGCAGATTCATAAACATTTCTTTCATTTTTTCGATAGATACTGCGTCGAAAGTCGATAGTCCCGATATCCGGAAATACTTCATTAGCTCGCCTTCGTAGGGCACCAAAAGACTGCCCGAGTTTGCTGCTATTGCTTCATTCATTACGTTCACGAGTCCCTGATACTCAACTGTCCAGAAAATTTGCTGAACAATTCCGGCTCCAATTCCGGTAATCAGGTAATAAATCAGAAACTTTTGAGAACCCCACATGTTTTCGAGAGAACTGCCAAACATGTATACTGCAAACATGTTGAAAAACAAGTGGTTGAAGCCTCCGTGCATGAAAATGTAGGTGACCAGCTGCGTCAAGTTAAATTTTTCGGAACCCCAATAGTGCATACCCAGTATGTCTGTAAGGTCGGCATTTATTCCCCAACGGCTTAAAATGCCGGGAAGAACCAGCGTAGCTAGCCACAAAATTATGTTAATTGCTAATAGATTTTTGACTACCGGCGGGATACTATCAAGAAAAGAAGATCTGTTGTACATACTAACGTTTATTTTAATGTCCTGAATTTGACTGATAATGAGAATAAATTGCTGAAAACTACAACAATTTACTTCCACAAAAGTAATACATTTGCAGTCAAAATTATGTTTTCTAACATATTTTTTGAGTTTTTGAAAAAAAATTCAAAAAAAAGCAGATTTTTTGTTTGTCATTTATAATCAAAAGATTACATTTGCAAAATCTAATTGTAAGTACATTGTTTTAAACACTAATTATTTCAAAAAAAATTATGAACAAAGCAGAATTAATCAATGCTATAGCTGCTGAAGCAGGTTTAAGCAAAGTAGATGCTAAAAAGGCACTCGATGCAGTAGTTAAAAGCGTATCTGATGCATTAGTTGCAGGCGACAAGGTAAGTTTAGTTGGTTTTGGTACTTTCTCTGTAGCTGCCCGTTCGGCCCGTTCAGGTATTAACCCTGCAACAAAACAAGCAATTAAAATTGAAGCTAAAAAAGTTGCTAAATTTAAAGCTGGCTCAGAATTAGCTGCCGCTATTAACTAAGTTTCAGTAGTTTTTTCCAAAAAATAAAAAAGGAATATCGTACTCGTTGGTATTCCTTTTTTGTATTTACAAAAAAAACAATTACCTTTGCACCACTTTTTTGTAAAAGAAAGTGTGATGGGAAATTAAGCGACTAATCACTTAATAACGAAACGCTTAAATTTTGAGTAACACAAATAATTTTTTAGAATGAAAACATTTGAATTAAAAGGAGTTGTAAGAACTAACCTTGGAAAAAAAGCATCGAAAGCAGAACGTGTATCCGAAAGCGTACCTTGTGTACTTTATGGTGGAGCAGCAAACGTACATTTCAGTACTACAGTAAGTGATTTACGCAAGCTGGTTTATTCGCCCGATGTGTATGTGGTTGATTTGGATATTGAAGGAAAAAAATGCAAAGCGATTATGAAAGCATTGCAGTTTCACCCGGTAACCGACAAGGTTTTACATATCGACTTCCTTGAAGTTAGTGATAAAAAACCGGTTGTGGTTGAAATTCCTGTTAAACTCGAAGGTTTGGCCGAAGGTGTGAAAGCCGGGGGTAAACTGGCGCTTGAAATGCGTAAACTGAAAGTAAAAGGTCTTTACACACAGATACCTGAATGTATTGTTATCGATGTAACTGCGCTTGGTTTGGGTAAATCTATTCAGGTTGGTGCTGTTGCAGTTGAAAACCTCGAAATACTGAATGCCAAAAATGCTGTTGTTTGTCAGGTTAAATTGACAAGAGCTGCTCGTGGAGCTGCTGCCGCTGCTGCCGCTGGCAAAAAATAATTTTTTTTTCAATAAAAAATGAAGTACTTGATTGTTGGATTGGGTAATATTGGTAACGAATACCATAATACACGCCACAACATAGGATTTACTA
>JAYRXP010000151.1:0-3231 GCA_041917395.1 Paludibacter sp. | reverse complement strand
CAACAACTGCTAGACTGGCATATTGACGGAATATTGCTTCGTCGGACGAAGCCAGGCTCGAATCGATATTGGTAAGAACATACCTCACAAACGAATCGTTTTTTACTGCATTTTTGAACAATTCAAACTTTTCAGAGTCGTGAATCTGCATATTTTCGAGCGTGGTACCCACACCGTACCAGCTTGTGATATTAAACCTGCACTGACTCCAACTGAAAACCCACGGTATGGCACGCAAATCGGATAGCGTACGGTTTCCGGTTCGACGCGAAGGTCTGCTTCCTATTTTGCTCTGCTCAATGGCATCGATAGGAGTTACTTTTTCATAAAACGCAATAAATCCGCGTTTTTGTGTCAGTTCCTTGTACACAATCATGCTTTTATCGGCCAGATAACCGAGTATATCGGACAATGGATGTGCTTCTGGTTTTTGATCACGCTGTAGCATAGTGGCAGCCAACGATCCTGCCGTGAGTAATTCGAGATTGTAAACAGCATTATTCTTATTCGCATATTTACGCTCTATGGTTTCTCCCTGCTCGGTAAGCCGGATATCGCCGTTAATCGAACGCGGCGGCAGTGCTCTCAGAAACCAATGTGTAGGGCCGGCACCACGACTGATTGACCCACCTTTACCATGAAAGAACCGAATTTTGACACCATGTTTATCACCGGTTTCAATCAGTTTGGTTTGAGCCTGATACAAAAACCACTGGCTTGCAAAAATTCCGCCATCTTTATTACTATCGCTGTAGCCAATCATTACCTGCTGTACAGGCATATCAGAACTACTATGCTGCTGTTGCAGTCTCAGGCTGTTTTTGGTAACCGAATGCGAAAGAAATTCATCCAGAATCAAATGGCTGTGTTTCAAATCCTCAATTGTTTCGAAAAGCGGAACAACAGGCAAGGTAGAAGCCAATCCATCGGGCGTACTCACCACAAGTCCCGCTTCGCGTTCGAGCAGATATACGGTAAGCAGATCGGTCACATTCCGTGTCATACTCACTATCAATGCACCAAGCGCTTCTTCGCCAAAGCAAACAATATGTTCACGGAGAACACGATAAGTATCCACAACTGCTTTTGCTTCTGTTCCCAACGCCATACTCGGGTGGGCAAAAGGCCTGCTTGAGCGTAATTCACTGTTAATAAATTCCAGACGTTTTTCGAAATTTGCGTCCAAATATGCTTTCCCGTCGAGCTGCGCAGCATTTATAAGTTGTGACAACGCCTGCTCGTGAAACTGACTGTTTTGACGTACATCGAGCCTGGCAAGGTAAAAGCCAAAAGTAGATATAAT
Organism: Paludibacter sp.; assembly: GCA_041917395.1. Lineage (GTDB taxonomy): Bacteria > Bacteroidota > Bacteroidia > Bacteroidales > Paludibacteraceae > Paludibacter. Next base: position 1,928 of record JAYRXP010000151.1, on the reverse strand, counting down.
ACGTATTGCACTGCACACATCGGTATAAGCAATTTTCGAAGCACCGTAATGAATCAGACTATCGGACAAAATATACAAATCCCGAATCAGTTCAGCCGGAAATTTATACGTCACATCATCTTCGTTGAGCACCAGAAGTTCCTCATCGGCAACCGGAATTTTTGCAACTAAGAATTGCAAATACTGCTTAAACGCTTCCGTACCAAACTGTATTCTGAGCACACCACGATGCTGTTTCAGTTCGTCGAGCAACGCCTCGTAACGGGCAACAAAATTCTGATCGAGCTGATTATACACCGCATTAAAACTCAGATTTTTTTGCAAAGCCAACAGCTCCTTGCGTATTACCTGAAAAGCTTTCATCCGCAATTTCAGCAAGCTGCGGCGCGTGACACCGGCAGTTACAAGCGGATGGCCATCTCGGTCGCCCCCAACCCAGTTTCCGAAACTGATTTTGGGAAACTGAGCCGCATCGCGCAACAAACCTGCATCGAAACCAACTTCCTCCCATGCCTGAATCAGATGTCGGTCGTGATGACTGATTACATCCGGAAATACCTGTGTGAAATAATGAATGATATTTTCCAGCTCTGATTCCACGTCCGGTTTTTCGGTATACACATCCGATATTCGCCAGATACGATGCAGTGCTACTTTTATGTTATCCCGTATTTCGAGTTGTTCCATTCGGCTGTACATTTTATTTTCGCGCGAAACAACAAGCAGGTAAAGATTGCGTAAATGTTCGAGCATAATGGTGCGTTTAGCCTCGGTGGGATGAGCCGTCAACACAGGCTCAACATGCACATTGACCAATCCGGACTGAATTTCCTGCACACTAAAGCCTTTTTCACTGAGCAAATGCAGGTTTTGCGACCACAACCCGTTGATACCAGCCAACGAGTACTGATCTTCTCTTTTACGTCTGTTTTGAACAGCACCATTTACTTCTACAATATTAAGCAACTGAAAACAAGTGGAATACAACTGAAGATGCTTACCCGTAAACGACTGAGGCCTCGAAAAACCATTAGCCGTAATCCACGGAATATCCTCTGCCAGCTCTTCTTCGCCCGACTCAACAAGTACCTCTTTCAGACACAACAGAAGATACTCCAAATCTTCGTAAGGCTTATTCAGTTTATTTTTTACCAACTCCAGTATTTTCATAAGCATGTATTTTTTTAATTGCTTCGGAAAATTTATCAACAAAAGATAACCATTTTAATTCCTGCAATTTATTATGTTTTTTATTCAAACAACCAGTATTTTTTATTTGTTCAAAAAACAACTGAGAATTAAACACTCTGCAATGGTTTTGCGTTATTGGCTTAAACAATTAACGCATAATGATTTTTACAAGCATGAAAAAACTTTTATTTTTAGCGATGCTTCTTACTGCCGGGCACGTATACGGGCAACTAAAATACTGTATATATGGTGGTTTTAATTTCCCGGGGGTAAGTTCCGGCTTAAGTAATGTACGCGATTTGCCGGTGGATAAGGGCGGTTTTTCGTTTATGGCAGGCGTACATGCCAATTCCGAGATACTCAAAGACATTGAAATAGAGTCGGGCATTAACCTGAACACAAAAGGATATACTTACGAAACCATCGATAGCTGGGATATCCCTCACGACAGCTACAATAAAATTTCAACAATATCAATACCTGTAACAGTGATGTATTATCTGGTAGGGAAGGACGATTATGGTAACCGTTGGGAAGATTTCAGAGTCGGTGCCGGAGTCGGGTTATACGCAGGCTATGCACTCAGTGGTACAATTACCGACGAAGACAATAACAAAACAACTGCCACATTTTTGAACACAAACAGACTTGATTATGGCGGAAGAGTTATGCTTAAAACACTTTTCGGCCACTTCGAAGGGTTTATAGTTGGCGAATTCGGACTTCGAAACAACATT
>JAYRXP010000150.1:0-16421 GCA_041917395.1 Paludibacter sp. | reverse complement strand
GTTTACAAAAACATTTTATCTTGTTTCGGCAATTTCGTTGCTATTCTATGCCTGCAAACCAGCCTATACAACCAATCCAGTAATTCTGAAAGCAGAGACACTGCTTTTCACAAACCCCGACAGTGCATACAAACTTCTTAACTCTATTTCGCAACCACAAAATCTGCCTGAAGCAGATTACGCTGCGTGGTGCCTACACTATACCTTCGCCAGATACAAACTATATATCGATGAGAAATCGGATAGTTTAATTCGTTTTGCATCAGCGTACTATCAGAAAAACGGACCCGATAAATATGCCGGAACTGCATTATATCTTCAGGGGTGTTTTGCTGTTAATAAAATGAAAACCTCAGAAGCTATGATGTTTTATAAAAAAGCTATCAGTATTCTGGAAAAAACAGATGAATATACAATAACAGGGCTTGTTTACTACCGGATTTGCAATCTTTATCTACAGAATGAGCTTTACAGTGAAGCAGACAGAAACATTGACAAAGCAATATTTTTTTATAAAAAGGCGAAAGCAGATGTATATTTATATTATGCATACAGAACAAAAGCAGAATGCCTCTATAGACAAAGAAGGGCAATTAAAGATATTATTAGGGCGGCAGACACCAGTGAGAAATTAGCTTTAGAAAATAAAGACTCTGCATTTTACTATGAGATTTTGACTTTTAAAGGCAAAATTAATATCGATTCAAATACAATTTATGCTAAGCAGAACTTCTTAAAAGTCAATAAAAACAAGAAATTTAACCACATGTTCAACAATAGATTTACAGATATTCTACTTACATATACCTATTCTACCTTGCAAATGCCGGATTCTGCTAAATTCTATCTTGAGAAGAGCAAAGTTGATAGCACAGAGATGGACATCGTATTACTTTCTGAAATAGCAAACTCATACGTAAACAAGAGTTTCAATAATTTTCGCTCTGCACTTTTCTATCAGGAAAAAGCATACGTTACCCGTGAAAAACTATATACTCAAAACAACAAAGAACTTTTGGTTCGTATTGACAAACAGTTTGATTACAACAAAAAAGAGCAACAGCGCGCTCAACTTGAAATAGCCAATCAACAAAAAATAATACTTATAATAACACTTTGTGCGCTTATTTTAGCAGGTATTATTGTGCATCTAAAGATTCAACAAATTCATAAACAAAAACAAAACAAATTGGAATTAGAACGCCAGTCTTTAAACTACGAGATTCAGAACCGGAAACGTGAAAATGAACAAAACATAAAGATCCTGCAGTCAAATATAAAAAACAAAATAGAAAACACACTTAAGTTCAAACGATTAAATATCGGGCTGATCAAACAAGAAAAAATTGATGACTTTATAGCAGAAATAACACAACAATCAGTTGTTTCGGAAAAAGAACTACATCTTTACATGGTCGAAGCCGACAAGTTATACGGAAACCGGATTTCAAGTCTAAAAATCAATTTTCCGCAGCTTACTTTTTCAGATTTGGTTGTTATTTCGCTTATAAGTTTAGGAATCGATTTTAATAATTGCTGTATTCTCTTGGATATTTCATTAAACACATTATATACACGAAGAAAAAGGATAAAAAAACATCTGGGAATAGACAAATCAATCGAACTTGAACAATGGGTAAATTACAACATAGTAGGTGACTGAATTTTTTAAAACGAGTCAGATCACATCTCCACCAGTTTACTAAAAAACATCAAACATTTTTGGTTGTACGAGAGTTCTCCCTCCTGCTCTACTGTCCCCAAAAGACGTTCGCCCTGATAAATCTCTAAACTTATCTTGTACTTATTATCCTGACTAGGTTCCATACTCTTAAAATCAGTGATACAACGAACAAAACGCTCGTGATTAGAAGATACAGGAGTAGGCAATTCAACCAAACTTTCCGAAACCGGAAAATTATTTTTTCCCTTGTGATAAAGAATCATTTCCTGACCGTTCTTTTCGAACAAAGCAATGGAATAAGCCGCTGAAAGCATCCCTTTTTTAATATTGAACTTAGCATATAAGGGAGTATCTGTATTTTGAAAACGTACTGTTTGCATGTTTAAGTTCTTTCTTGTAAAAATTAGTTTGAGATAAAAGCGACACGGTTGATAATTACCGTGTCGCTGTTCGTAAAAATTAAACTAAAAAATTAACATTAAAAATTAAAGTTACCCTGTAGTGTTGTTGATCCATAGGTCACTACTAATTTGTAATTTCCTGTTGACCAGGTAGCTGTGCTTAATACAGCTTGGTATTCGGAATTAGTATCCACTGTAACCATATCAACCAACTGATCATTGGCATCGTAAACCATTACAGAAGCCATTCCAACAGGTTCAGTAAATGTTACTGTCAATGCTACTTCATCAACGTAAGCAGATACAGGATAATAAACTGTTGATGATGTTGTTTTAATACTTAAAGATCTTTTCAATGTTGAAGATGACATTATAGATTCTTCTCCTACCCGAGGAACAGGAGGTGCTTGACCAACTATAATATAGTCTCCCGCAAAACAATAAAGGCTGCAACATAATGCAAGCGCAAATAATAATTGATGTTTCATAAAAATAAATTTTTGGTGATGTAATGTAGTTTGAAAATAATGATTATTTTTGCTAGCAAAGTTAAATGAACAATTCAAATAATCCAAAAAAAACATCTTAACAGCACATCTCTCCTCAACATTGTATCTTGTTGTTTTTCAGCAAATTGTGTTTTGATGTAAATAAAAAATCTTTACAGCTCAGTTTGAGATGCAATTCGAATCAAATTCTCTTGTTTAATAATGGTGAAAACTGTTTGTTTTATATATTTAAGAAACAGATTAAAAAATAACAATAATATGCCTTTTAGAAATTTCATATACTTCATTTTTATCTGTATAATACTTTATTTTCCCAGTTGCGGAAATAAATATACTAGAAATAATACTATAATAAAGGCTGAGAAATTGATCTTTTCTAATCCCGATAGTGCATATCAAATACTGAATTCATTTAAAGAAAAAAATTCCTTATCAAAAAGAGATTATGCAGCATGGTGTTTACACTTCACACATGCACAATATAAATTATATTTGGAAATTAAATCTGATAGTCTAATAAGAAATGCGGTAGAATATTATACAAACTCAAATGAGAACTACTATGCAGGTATGTCATATTATTTATGGGGGTGTATATTAGAACAAGATGGAAAATCGAGAAATGCAATGTCTTCTTATAAAAAAGCAGATGATTTAATTCAAAGCTCGAATGACTATAACCTACAAGGTTTAATAAAATACAAGATTGGATTCATATATTTATTAGATGAATATTATAGTGAATCCGAATTGTATATCGATGAGGCTTTAAGTATTTTTAAAAAACATGGAAATAAAAAATATTTATATTATTGCTACAGGACTAAAGCAGAGTTAATATATTTGCAGGAAAAGCCTATAAGTGATGTATTAAGATACTCAGATCTAAGCGAAAAACTGTCAGTATCAGAAAAAGATACAGCTTTTTACCTGAACGTATTGGTGTTTAAGGGAAAAGTATTATTGGAGTCAGAACCCAAAAAGTCCATCAAGTATTTACTAAAAGCATTTAATGGGTCTGCGGAAAACAAAACATATATTTCAACCTTACTTTCTTTTGCTTACTCAAAAATAAATATGCCTGATTCAGCAAAATTTTATAAGAAATTTCAATCGAAAGATGAATCTGACTTGAATATAATACTTTTAAAAAATATTGCGGATGCATATGTTTACAATTGCAAAGGAAACATTGATTCTGCCTTTTTATTCCTTGAAAAAGCATATAAACTCAGAGAGAATTTATACAAAGATAATTTCAAGCAACAACTTGTGCGTATTGATAAACAATATGACCTATCTAAAAAAGAGGCAGAAAAAGCAAAACTTGAAATAAAGAATCAAAAAAGTATAATTCTTATTGCATTTTTAAGCATAACAGTTCTTGCAGTTCTTCTTATATTATTGTTTATCACAAATTTAAATAAAAAAAGGCAAGCAACTTTGATTCTGGAAAAACAACAACTAGAGTTTGAAGTTAAAACCAAACAGGTTGAAAATGACAAAAAACTAAAAATACTTCTTTCAAACCTTCAAAACAAGATTGACAACACACTCCATTTTAAAAAACTACAACTAAATTTATCAAAAACAGATAAAAAGGAAGAATTCATTGCAGATATTACCAGACAAGCAGTCCTGACAGATAAAGAGTGGCAGTTTTATATAGACGAAGCAAATGAACTTTTTAGTGGAAATATAGCTAAACTGAAACTTGAATTTCCGCAGTTAACAAATGCGGATTTAATTGTTGTTTCATTGATTTGTATAGGTATTGATATCACAAATTCAATCCTCCTGCTCGATTATGCTAATATAAATACCATGTACATTCGTCGAAACAGGATAAAAAAACATTTGGGACTGGACAATTCGACTGATTTGGAGAAATGGTTGCGCAACTATGTTATTTCTCCACTCGAAACCAATCAAAATCAGCATAACCCGAGTCATTAAGTGGCTTTGGTCGCTGGCAAAAGATGCCAACTTTAGCTCCAATCCATTTACCTTCCCAGACAGCAAAGTTGTCTCCGACTACCTTAAAATTTTTACCATCAGTACTATAACTAAAAGTACAGTTTGCTTTCGGTTGCAGAATATTTTCGTTATTCAATGCCTTGGTTTGCTTCACGTCCACTCGTAAATAAACTGTATTTTGACTCAGAGGAATCGTAGTTTTAATAACCTCATTACTACCCGAAGGTGCATTTTTGCAAGTTACAAAATTCAGACTACATCCAGTATCGACACTATCAATTGTTATGGCAGCATAGTCCTGACCCATAATTACCAATCCGGCACGTTCATTTTTTTTAAACGGGGTAAATGTCAACTTAGTAGTTGCCTTGAACTCGGGTGCTGGTAATTTCTGGAGCAATAAGGCCGGAGCATCCCACAAATTTTTTGCAGCACCAATTGTTTCCCAGGCAAAAAGACGTAAATATCCCTTTTCACCGGCAGTATAAGACCATAGCGGGTTATTGTTTCCCTGCCATTGCCACTGCAAACCAAGAGTCCGGTTGTCAAATTCATCACTTTCAACAGGAGTAGTTATCGGGTAAACTGCTCCAACATCCGGTTTTTGATAAGTCAAAACAGGAGTACCGCAACCATCTCCATCTTTATCCTCACCCATAACCGGCCAGTCATTCACCCAACGCATAGGTTGTAAATGAACCACCCGGCCATAAGCGTACAAATCCTGAAAATGCATAAACCAGTCCTGTTTCCCATCACGCGTATCAATCCAGGCTCCCTGATGAGGTCCGTTTATTTCGGATTCTCCCTGTGCCAAAACCTTTTTAACTTCGTAGGGGCCATAAATATTCTTTGAGCGTAAAGCTACCTGCCAACCCGTTTTCACGCCTCCGGCTGGTGAAAAAATATAATAATATCCATTTCGCTTGTAGAATTTCGGGCCTTCAATCGTTGAATGGTCGGGATGTCCGTCGAAAACCAAACGGCTGTCAGTCAGAGCAGATTTACCATCGGGAGTCAGTTCGAAAATACCGAGAACACTTTTCATGCCGGCTCTGCTGCCCGCATATCCATGAACAAGGTAAGCCCGCCCATCTTCATCCCAAAACGGACAGGCATCAATCAATCCTTTTCCTTCTTTTACCAACAGCAAAGGAGACCATTTGTCGGTTACATCTTTTGCCTTAGTCATATAAATTCCTCCATCAGGATCTCCAAAATAAATGTAAAACTCATTGTTGTGATAGCGAATGGATGGTGCCCATATTCCGTTACCATGCTGCATGGTATTGAATCTTTCGAGCGGAACCATATTAGCAACGGCATACGAAACAATAGTCCAGTTTACCAAATCCTTTGAGTGTAAAACAGGTAATCCGGGCGTATTTGCAAACGACGATGCAACCATATAATAATCTGTACCAACACGACAAACATCCGGATCGGAATAATCGGCATAAAGCACCGGATTTTTATATTTTCCATTGCCCTGGTCAGCAACCCAAACCTTTGAAATGTATGGTTTAGCTGACAAAATAACACTGTAAAAAGCAAAAAGAATAATCACGCTGAGTCTCGTCTTCATGTTGTTTAAAATAATTAGTTGTGTTGAGTCATTTTTTCCCGATATTCAGACGGCAAAGTTAATCTTATTGTAATATCAATTTCAAAAAAAATTAATCTTTTCACATAAAAATCAGTTCAAATAATTCATCTTCAAAGCAAAACGGGGTATCTTTTGGAAAAGACACCCCGTTTACAGAGAATTTATAGATTATTTTATTTCTCGATAGAAAGCAATTCCACTTCGAAAATTAAGGCTGAGAAAGGTTTGATTTTTCCCTGCTCTGCCGGGCCATAAGCCAGTTCCTGAGGAATGTACAATTTGTATTTTGAACCAACCGGCATCAGTTTCAATGCTTCAGTCCAACCTTTGATAACCTGATTTACACCAAAAGTAGCAGGTTCACCTCTTTGTACAGAACTATCAAAAACAGTTCCATCAATCAGCGTTCCATGATAATTAACTTTTACGCGACTTGTGTCTGCCGGCATTGGTCCTGTTCCTTTTTTAATTACTTCGTATTGCAATCCGCTGGCAGTGGTAGTCACACCGGCTTTAGCTTTGTTAGCAGCAAGAAAAGCTTCACCGGCTTTTTTGTTTGCACCGTATTGTTTTTCCATTTTAATTTGTTGTAAACGTTGCATAGTGCTATTTACGTACATTTGAGCTTCTTCCGGAGTCATTGTCAATTTAGAACCACGTAATCCGTTGATAAGTCCCTGTTTGATAAGATCCATATCCACTTCGAGTGTAGAATCGCCCATTAATCCTTTTTTCGATTGCTCTTTCAGTGCAGAGCCAATGTTTGTTCCGATTCCTTCGAGTTCGGTGTAATTACTATCATCACCCTTCATTCCCTCTTTAATACCTTTGAGCAACGAAGCAATTTTGATTTTCATTGAATCGGCATTTGCAGAGTCTTTGGCAAGATAATAGTTTTTAATTCCGTTACCGTTTGCCAATCCGAATGCATAGTTCAAACTATCTATCTGAGTTTTTAAAGTTGGCAGCTTTGCCTTGTTGCTGTTACAAGCCGAGAATGAAGCTACAAGTAATACAGCTATAATCAATTTAATATTTTTCATTTTTCTAAAATTTTCTATTCTGTTATAAACTAATATTATTTAGCGCTTGCCGAATCGGCTGGTGCAGCGGCAGGAGCTGCTGGTGCTTGTTGTGGCATTTGAGCTGCTTGTTTTTTCATCATATATTCCTGTAGGAACTTATCAGCATCAGCAGGTTTCATTCCTTCCTTGAAATTTTCGAGCGCATTGATCAATCCCTGCATTACGAGGTCTTTGTTGAAAGTCAGCGTAGAATCGCCCAACAAACCCTGTTTTTTATTCATTTTGAATGAACCACCAATCTGCAAACCAAGTTTGTACAATTCGTCGTTGTTTACATCAGCTTTATAAGCTTTGTCAATTGCTTTTATCAGCGCAGCAATTGCTTTGTCCGAAGAATCTTTTTGCAGATAGTAATCTTTAATACCTTTACCGTTATACAAACCAAGGGTATAATTTAAACTATCATTCATATTGCTCATTTTAACTTCTTTGGCTTTGTAATTGCCACATGAAGTCATTACAAAGATCGCAAGCAATGCTACGATTGTAAAAATACTTTGTTTTTTCATTTTTCCTTTTTAATTATTTGATTTTAAAATATTTACTTCTTTTTTGCAACAGGTTTGGCGGCTGGTTTTACGGCCTTTTTTGCAGCTGCCGGCTTAGCTGGTGCTACTGCGGGGGTAGTTTCCACCTCGGGAGCTGGTTCTTTAAATGTTTTGATGCCAAGTAGCTCAACATCAAACGTTAATGTAGCGAATCCCGGAATAGGACCACCCTGAGTTCCCTGTTCGCCATAGCCTAAATTGTAAGGTACAAAAAACTTATATTTTGAACCTACCGACATTAGTTGAACCCCTTCGGTCCAGCCCGGAATAACCTGATTTAACGGAAATTCGATTGGTTCGCCACGTTCCACTGAGCTATCGAAAACTTTGCCATCGAGCAAAGTGCCTGTGTAATGGACTTTTACGGTGTCTTTTGCAGTTGGCTTAGGACCTTCGGCAGCTTTAATCACCTTATATTGAAGACCCGAAGGAGTAACAATTACACCCTCTGCAGTAGCATTCGTTGCAAGGAATTTTTCACCTTCAGCTTTTTTAGCCTCTGTATCAGCCTTTTGAGCTTTCGTAATGTAATTTCTGAAAATTTCGTTAGCCGATTCAGCAGTCAGCAACGTTGAGTCACCCTTCATAGCCGAGGCAAAGCCCTTAATCAGCAAATCAACATTTGATTTACCTCCGGGAATACCTTTCAGGTTTTTTGCAAAATCATTTCCTACATTCATACCGAGCGCGTAACTCATTGAATCAACTTCGTTTGTCAATACTTTGACACAACAAACAGGCGCTGGTGCGTTTTTTTCTTTTTTGTTTTTCTTTTCTTTAGCATCTGCAGAAGCAAATACAACAACCGCTGCCGCTAAAATTAATACAGTTTTTTTCATGGATTTTTTTGTTTTTTTGAATCAGTATAATGCTAATATTTAATGCTTTATAAACTTTTAAACTATGTCTATCAGTTCCACTTCGAATACGAGTGTGGTATGAGGACCAATTTGCTGACCTGCTCCCTGAGCACCGTAAGCGAGATTCGAAGGAATAAACAGTTTCCATTTTGAACCAACGGGCATAAGTTGCAACGCTTCTACCCAACCACTTATAACCTGAGTTACACCAAAAGTAGCTGGTTCGCCTCTGCGTACGGAGCTGTCGAAAATTGTTCCGTCAATCAACGTTCCGTGGTAATGCACCTTAACCTGATCGGTTGATTTAGGTACGGCGCCGTTGCCGGCAACTACCACTTCGTATTGAAGTCCGCTTTCGAGAGTAACCACACCGGGACGCTTTCCATTTTCGGCCAAAAATTCTTTACCGGCTTTAATGGTACTTTCGGCAACTTTTTCCTGAAGAGCCTGAAAAAACTCATTTATCACAGCCTGCGCTTCCTGTACACTCATTTCGGCAGGGTTCTGCTCCAGCACATCCTCAATTCCTTTTGCTAATTTTGCATAATCCAACTGATCGATACCACTGTTTTTCAAATTGTTGCCCAGACTTAAACCGAGGGCATAGCTCACTTTTTCCATATTGACAAAACCCCTTACCTATGCAGGTATCATTTTTTAATTATTTCGTTGTTTTTACGTTCATTCAGGGGCCTAAGAACAAAAAACGATTGCAAAGATAGCTGATTTAATGGATTATACCTTGTTAAATATTCAAAATTAGCGGGCCGATACAACCAAAGGTAGTTTAAAATTCATTTTTTTGCCTGATACGGGGTGAAACATTTCAAAATAAACGACATATATACCTGTTTCGGCATTGGTGCCACGAAGCGTTTTTCCATCCCAGGTTATTGAACCATTTGCCGACAGCAAAGCGTTTTGAGCCAGATTTGCCACTTTAATTCCGGCGGGATTAAAAACGGAAACAGTAGCCACAAATCCGGCGTATCCGGTATTGTACTGAATGAAGCAAATATCGTTTGTACCATCATTATCCGGACTAAAGACCTCAGGATCGCACCATATCGTTTTCTCCGGATTCGGGTCATCTGATTCGCGAAACTGAGAATTTTGATAACCCGGAGTTCCGTAATTAACTTCAGAGGCAGCCGAATGCCAGTTTGTAGCATCCTGAGTTGGTTTTTGTGGCTGTATCCGCTCCAGCGAAACTCCTTTTGGATTCGAAATAAGGACATGGTGCCAGCGGCTATCATACTGAATCTCGTCGTAAACAGTATCTTTTGCAGCGTTGCAAAGCGCTATCGTTGCACTTTCGTTGTTCAAACTATACCAGTTGTTGGTTGCTACTATTTGTGCACGAGCAGGAACGTTATGAAATTTCGAAACCGAATCGGGTGAAAGGGCCAATGCAACTATTTCCGATGGTCCGATAAAACTTCCGGAAGAGATTGTAACAGCGCTGTTAAGTGTACCATCCGATTTGCGGGCAGCAAACGCAATTTTGGACAAATCAATAACTTTATCCGAAGTATTTATCAGTTCTACATATTCCTGTCCGCCATCGGGTGCGTTGAACATTAACTCATTCCAACGGATATCTCCCTGCAAAGGCATTTGCGCAATCCCTGTTCGTCTGACCTGAGCGTCCATCTTATTTCCGGCCAAATCCGTAACTCCTCCAATACTTACGGCATATATTTTACCTGATTCAAAGTTCTCAGCAAAAGTCAATTCGACAGTTTTTTTATTATTTTGTAATAAAACATTTGTAGGCGAACCAATTCCGTTATCGACATCAAAACTGGCCACAGAAACATCTACAGGCTCCGAAAACTGAATAATTATTTTAGAAAAAAGCTGTACCGACATCGATGTAACATCAGGTTTTTCATTGTCCTTTGCAGGCTTTCCGGTAACCAAAATATCATCAAAAAAATAAGCGTTACCCGTTGTGGATGTGTTCGAGCAAAGCAATCCGAAATACATTGTGGTTTTCACGGCCGTATTTATAGTTTTTCCTTCCAGCTGAAAATCAGATTCATCCGGCAACTTACTATATAAAACAAAATTTCCGGCTTCATCCCGTTCCACCTTTATTTTGACATTTACCGGATTGCCATCTGTTCGTTTGTCAGTTCCATCAATAATTTTTGTTTTCTTTGAGCCCTGCTGCAGGAAAAGCGACACTTCGTCGTTTGTGCCACCAACCTGCACATAATAACCATTGCAACCATCGCTCAGGTCACTTACATCCGAAACGATGTAAACTGAGGCATAATTTGACGAAGAAGTTGTGTAATTTATTCTCAGGCTACATTCCCAACTGGCATTATCGATAGAAAAGGAAGGCGTAAATAGCCAGGAAACAGATGTCGACAAGGCTTTTGATTGTAACTGCTTGTCGGCATTTACTGCAAAATTCGAAGTATGACCAATCCACTCCGGAGACTCAAAAAAATCGCCATCGCTGAACGATTCGTTGACTTGTGCGTTTATAAACAGAGGTACAAAAATGATAAAAAACAGTTTAAGTTTTTTCATAGAGTTGCTAAATACGTAAAAATGAATTACTTTTGCAGTCAAATTCTGAAAATCAGCAGGTTTAGCTTCTGATTTTGCATATTTATCCGGTAGAAATGCAAATATATAATTTTTTTGTTATAAAATAAAAATATTGAGTATATTTGGAAATATGTGTATAAGCACACAGAACACACAGATATGACTGAATTTCACTAAAAATATTTTTATTGATTATTTGATAAATAGATATATAAAAATAGCACAGTGTTTTTTCGTTTGTTCTGTGTATTCTGTGTGCAAATAATTTTTCAACAATAATTCCCAGCCAATTAATGGTTAGGGGTAAACTAAAAAAACAATGAGAGTAGCAATTGTAGGCGCCAGCGGCGCTGTAGGCCAGGAATTTTTGCGTGTGTTGGCCGAACGCAATTTCCCATTGACGGAGCTGGCCCTTTTCGGGTCGTCGCGCAGTGCGGGTAGTGTTTATGAGTTCAAAGGTGAAAAATTCACCGTAAAAGAACTTAAACACGGTGATGATTTCAAAGGTTTTGATATCATCTTTACATCGGCCGGTGCAAGTATTTCGAAAGAATTTGCCGAAGATATTACCAAATTTGGTGGTGTAATGATAGATAATTCATCCGCTTTCCGCATGGAAAACGATATACCGTTGGTGGTACCCGAAGTAAATGCTGCCGATGCTAAAGCTCGTCCACGTGGCATTATTGCCAATCCAAACTGTACAACTATTCAGATGGTAGTTGCTTTGAAAGCAATCGAAAACCTGTCGCATATCAAACGTGTACATGTATCAACCTATCAGGCAGCTTCAGGCGCAGGTGCAGCAGCTATGGATGAACTGGAATTGCAGTACAAACAAGTATTGGCAGGCGAAGAAGCTACCGTAAGCAAATTTGCTTATCAGTTGGCTTATAACCTCATTCCGCAAATTGATGTATTTACAGATAATGGTTACACCAAAGAAGAAATGAAAATGTACCACGAAACGCGCAAAATTATGCACTCTGACGTAGAAGTAAGTGCCATGTGTGTTCGTGTTCCTGCTTTACGTGCGCATTCCGAAAGCGTATGGGCTGAAACAGAAAAGCCATTGAGCGTTGAAGAAGTTCGTGCAGCATTTGCAGCAGCTCCCGGAGTTGAAGTAATTGACAACCCTGCCGAAAAGAAATATCCAATGCCATTGTTCCTTTCGGGCAAAGATCCTGTTCACGTAGGTCGTATCCGCAAAGATTTGTCAAATCCAAACGGTATTACATTTTGGTGTGTTAGCGACCAGATTAAAAAAGGTGCTGCACTTAACGCAGTTCAGATTGCTGAATATCTGATTGCAGAAGGCGATATTAAGTAATTGAGATTTGATTCAATAAAAATCCCCGGTTTCATTCACTGAAATCGGGGATTTTTATTAAAGAAGCACCAACTACACAGTTACTGTGGCTGTTCCCAAACACTGACTGGTCGAAACAAATATCCGTATTGTCTGTATTGTCCGTTCACTTACCTTGCATAACGGCACAAAAAAAGCAGCCTGATTACTCAAACTGCCTTTAACTGCTTCATAATTCAATCTTAAAGCAAGATAAACTATAAAAACAAATCGGTGTTATTTTCTTAACCGGCTAATATACTCTGTCGGGCTTTCATTAAAATACTCTTTAAAACATTTTGTAAAATAAGAGGGAGAGGTAAAACCTGTATCATAGGCTACTTCCGATATGGTTTTTTCGGAATTAATGAACATCTGTTCGGCGGCTTTCAACCGTATAATACGAACTAATTCATTCGGAGCATAATTGGTAAGCGACTTAATTTTACGATAGAGCTGAACGCGTGAGAGTCCGAGATTTTTTCCTATTTCATCTACATTCAAATCACTGTCAATCAGATTTTGTTCAATTACTTTTCGGAATTTATTGATAAACGATTTGTCGATTTCTGCAACACTTTCTTTTCGTTCGCCAAATGTAAGATTTTTTTGGAAAAACGCCTTTACTTTTTCCCGGTTTTCGACAATCTTCCGAACCCGTATTTTTAGTAAATCTTCATTAAATGGTTTTGGAATATAGGCATCTGCGCCACTTTCAAATCCCATAGCACGTTGTTCGTCCTGAGCACAAGCGGTAAGCAGCATTACGGGAATATGACTGGTGGTGATGTTTTCTTTCAGTTGTTTGCACAGTTCAAAACCATCCATCACATCCATCATCACATCACTTATTATGAGTTCCGGAACATTTCTCATAGCTTTCAGCAAACCTGCCTGCCCATTGGCTGCTTCGATAATTTCAAAATCATGTTGTAATAAAGTCTTTACATACTGACGAACATCGGCATTGTCGTCCACTATTAAAACCTGTGGCTTTTCGGATTTATTCTTTGTTTGTTCCGATTCATCATCACCTTCATCTGTTTCGAGCAAAAGAATTTCTTCACTTAAATCGGCTTTACTATCTAACACGGGATATTGTTCGTTGATAGAAATATCTTTTTGCTTATAAGGCAAAGTCACATAAAACACACTTCCTTTCCCTTCCGTGCTTTCAACATCAATAGTGCCGTTGTGCAACTCCACCAACACTTTGGTGAGCGCCAAACCAATACCCGAACCGGAAATATTCTTGTCGACCCGATAAAAGCGGTCAAAAATCTGATGAATATGTTGGTCGGAAATTCCCATACCTGAATCGGCAACAGTAAGTTTTACCTGATATTCTCCGTTAACTTCCACTCTGTTTAAATGAACTTTAATAGTGCCGTTTTCGGGCGTAAACTTCATGGCGTTCGAAAGCAAATTATAACAAATCTTCTCCATTTTATCCGAATCGAACCACAAGGTAAAATCTTCTTTTGCTGCTGAATACGAAAAATGAATCCGGCGCTTTTTTGCCAACTCCATAAACGAATTGCAAATATCGCTTACAAAAACATTCAAGTCGCTAAGTGTAAAATACATTTGCATTTTACCATTTTCGTACCGACGAAATTCTATAATCTGATCAATCAGTTTCATAAGCACTTGCACATTTTTGCGCATGATGTGTGCCAGTTTTGAACCTTCATTACTCAACTTTTCGTTTTTCAAAATGCTTTCCAACGGACCGTATAACAAGGTAAGCGGTGTACGGAACTCGTGCGAAATATTGGTGAAAAACACCAATTTAGCCTGCGTGGCTTCTTCCAGATTTTTAGAAAGAGTAAGTAACTGATCCCGTTGTTCGGACAGTTCTTCTTTTTGTTTGTTGATAGCAATATTCCGCTTTTCGAGTTCCTTATTGACTCTGTTTTTATTCCGGTAAGAATAAAGCAACAGAATGGAAAGTGCCGTAATAATAAACAGAACTATCAGCGAGAAAAACAGAAAAATACGTTGTGCACTATATTGTGTCAGGTTTTTATCGAGTACATTGTTGAGTTGACCGATTCGTTGCTGGTGTTGCACAATCTGGTCAGTTTGTAGTTTTAGAACCCGGGCGTTCGATTTGTCAACTACAGCCGTATAAAGTGTATTCTCGCGTTGGTAAGGCTCTTTACGAAGTATAGACAAGGCCGTTTGTAACGCCTTTTCTCCTCCTGTGGGGTAAATAAATGTTGCGTCTATCGTACCATCCAGCACGCACTGGATACCACCATCGTGTCCGGGCAATGCATCAATACCTATAATCCGTGGAATTTTAATATTGCCTTTCAGCCTGATTGCTTCGTTTGCCCCAATCGCCATTTCGTCATTGTGTGCGAAAACCAAATCAATTGGTTCGTTAAGCGCCAATGCTTCGGTCATTTTAGCCCTGGCCTGAGGTCGCAACCAACCTCCGTCGTTGGAATATATCAGGCGAATACCGGGGTAATTTTTAAGCACACTGATAAAACCTTCGTGCCTTTCCAAATCGGGCGTTGAGCCTTTCAACCCTCTTATTTCAACAATATTTCCTTTCCCGTTCAGCAAATTTGCGGTATAAATACCCACTTCTTTACCAATTTGAAAATTGTCGGCACCAACAAAGGATGTATATTGAGCAGAACTTGTTTTACGGTCGACCAACACCACCGGGATACCCTCTTTCATGGCTTTTTCGAGCACCGGCGTGAGTGGAACAGCTTCGTTTGGAGACACAATTAATAAATCGACACCTTCGGCAATAAAACTTTCAATATCTCTGATTTGCTTTTGATTACTATCAAAAGCCGTTTTAATACGAACCTCTAAATCGCCATTGAACGATGCTTCCCGTAAAATTTCCTCATTCATCGATTTACGCCAGGCATCGTCACTGCACTGCGAAACTCCGATTAAAAAAGTTTTTTCTTTTTTACCCGAATTGCACGACAATAAAGTCATTACAAGCATCAAAAGTAGTAGTGGTTTTTTCATTCTACAATGAGAATTTCAAAAAAAAATTAGATTCAGAAGCAAATTTAAGGTATTTATTTTTACAAAAGAAGAAAACAAACCAAAAACGTGAGGTAAATCGGTTGTTTTCTCCAAAAAAAAATGGACTATCCTATGGTTCAATAAGTTTTATACCATCAGTGAGTTTGGCAAAACGGGCATAGCTCCGTGTTGTGTGCAAACAAATGCCGAAACGGCAACTGCTATTTCGTGTGCATCGGCAATACTTTTTCCTTTAAGTAAGGAGGCTACAAATCCGGCCGTAAACGAATCGCCTGCACCAACAGTATCGGCAACTTCGACAATGGGCGTTGGTTTGAATGATTTTTCGGAAGCTGTGATTACATAACTTCCTTGCGTACCTTTGGTAAGCACTACCATTTTCAGGGTATAGTCTGATAATAATTTTTCGCAAACCTGCATCTCCGATAGTTGTTCCCAACCAAAAAGTTTTGAAACCAAAATTACTTCATCATCATTAATTTTCAGAATATTACAGCGAGTCAACGAATGATTGATTAACTCCTTTGAATAAAAATGTTGACGTAGATTGATATCAAAAATCTTCAACGCTTCGCAGGGAACTAAATCTAAAAACTTATTGATGGTCAGCCTCGAAGCCTGATTGCGCTGTGCCAGCGAGCCAAAGCAAACTGTTTTGGTTTTGCGAGCCAGCTCCTCCATTTCGGGCGTAAATGGAATATTATCCCATGCAACGTTTTGAGTGATTTCGTATTGCGGAATTCCTTTTCCGTCGAGTGTAACCTGAACTGTTCCGGTTGGGAATGGTGTCTTCTCAACAATGTATTTCAACGAT